>JALYPE010000843.1 GCA_030856525.1 Pseudomonadota bacterium
GCTACGACCTACATGCAGCGTGTTCGACTGCGTCGAACGGCGCTGCGCGCCACTCCCCGGATGCACACCTCTGCTCAGCCTCCCGAGGGGGCGGGTGGGTCAAGATCAAGGGCAGGCGAGCTAACGCTCGGCCTTGAGTGGTAGAAGCAAACGGTGGCGCCGGGTTGATTGTGTAGGAGCGAAGCTTGCTCGCGAAGGCGGCCTGGCGCCCGGCCTGATCTCCCGGATGCCCCCAGTCGGGATTGGGAGCAAAGCTTGCTCGCGATATCGGTCTGTCAGATCGGCCGGATCTCCCAATCTGTAATTTGTGTCAGTAGACACGCTCACCCGATCGTTCGACATTGAGCAGGCGCCTCTCACACGGAGATTCGCTCAATTCGCGTACTTCAAGGAGATACAGACGTGAGCTACCAGGACACGGAATACAAAGGCTGGACCATTCGCGAACATTTCCCTGGCGATCAGGGGAAATTTCAGATTGTGTATACCGGAGGGCGAGCCGGAAGCTATTTTACATCGAGGAAGCAAGCCGAGCAGTCGATCGACTTCCAGATTGCTAACGCCGCACCCGAGCACGGCAAGTTCTAAATGACAGACGCCTGACTGCCTCAAAAACCGGCTAAAAAAAGGGCGATTCCCTCACAGGAATCGCCCTTCTCGTGCCGTCGCTGAAACTTACTCCGACAGTTTGTACGCAATCACATAGTCACCTTGCTTAGTGCCCAGCGAACCATGACCGCCAGCCATGACGAGCACGTATTGCTTGCCGTCCTTGCCGGTGTAGGTCATTGGTGTGGTTTGCGCGCCTGCAGGCAGGCGGCCTTCCCAGAGTTGCTTGCCGTTTTTCATGTCGTAGGCGCGCAGGTACTGGTCGAGGGTGCCGCTGAGGAAGCCGACGCCGCTGGCGGTCATGATCGGGCCGCCCAGGCTTGGTACGCCCATGCTCAGCGGGATCGGGACTGGCGAGCTGTCACGCACGGTGCCGTTCTTGTGTTTCCACAGGACTTTCGACGTGGTCAGGTCGATGGCTGCCACGTAACCCCAGGCAGGTGCCTGGCACGGCAGGCCCATTGGCGAGAGCAGGGCTTCGAGGACGACGCCGTACGGCGCGCCTTTGTTTGGCTGCACGCCCTCGGTTTCGCTTTTGCGCGGACCTTGCGCGGCGATTTCGGCGGCCGGGATCATTTTCGATTTGAACGCCATATAGCTAGGGTTCACGAAAGCGAGCTGGCGCACCGGGTCAACCGAGATGCCGCCCCAGTCGAACACGCCGAAGTTGCCTGGGTAGACGATCGAACCCTGCAACGATGGCGGCGTGAACGGGCCGTCGTAGCGCATGGATTTGAAGTCGATCCGGCAGATCAGTTGATCGAACGGGGTCACGCCCCACATGTCGCGTTCCTGCAGCGGAGGCGGCATCAGGTTCAGGTCGGATTTCGGTTGGGTCGGCGAGGTGTGATCACCTTCCACTGCGCCTTGTGGCACCGGCACTTCCTGGATCGGCACGATCGGCTGACCGTTGCTGCGGTCCAGCACGTAGATGCTGCCTTGCTTGGTGGACGCGAGCACCGCTGGCTTCACGCCGTCAGCGGTTTTCAGGTCCATCAGGGTTGGCTGGCCACCGACATCCATGTCCCACAGGTCATGGTGGGTGAACTGCATGTGCCAGCGTACTTTGCCGGTACCGATGTCGAGGGCGGTCAGGCCGGCGGCATGCAGTTCCGATTCAGGGGTGCGCGCACCGCCGAACTGGTCGGGGGTCTGGTTGCCCATTGGCAGGTAGAGCATGCCGAGTTTTTCGTCGACGGCGAACATGGACCACATGTTCGGCGAATTGCGAGTGTAAACCTCGCCTTCGGCAATCGGCGCAGTGTCGTCCGGCTTGCCGCTGTCCCAGTTCCACACCAGTTGGCCGGTGTGCACGTCGAACGCGCGGATCACACCGCTTGGCTCGTCGATGGAGACGTTGTCGGTGACGTGACCGCCAATCACCACCAGGTCTTTGGTCACGGCCGGTGGCGACGTCGAGTAGTAACCGCCGGCGTTGAAGCCGCCGATGTTGGCGCTCAGGTCAACCTGGCCATCGTTGCCGAAGTCTTCGCACATCTTGCCGGTGTCGGCGTTCAGGGCGATCAGGCGGGTGTCGGCGGTCGGCAGGAAGATGCGGCGCGGGCAAGCGTTGGCGGCCGGCGCCGGGCTGGCGGTGCCCGTCGGGCTCTGCTCGGAGGCGTAGACGGCGTCATCGTGATACGACACGCCACGGCAGGTCATGTGCGCCCAACCCTTGAAGTTCGCCGCGTTCTGCGTGGAGAGCTTCGGATCGAAACGCCAGATTTCCTTGCCGGTGTCCGGGTCCAGTGCAATTACCTGGCTGTGCGGCGTGCACACGTAGAGCATACCGTTGACTTTCAGCGGGGTGTTTTCGGCAGTGGTTTCGCCCGGATCGTTCGGCCCAGGGATGTCGCCAGTGCGATAGCGCCAGGCTTCCACCAGCTTGTGTGCGTTTTCCGGGGTGACCTGCGTCAGTGGCGAATAACGATCACCGTGGGCGCTGCGGCCGTAGGAATTCCAGTCACCGTCCGCCATGGGCGGGGCGGTGTTGGTCATGCCCGGCACGCTGTCGCGGTCCAGTTGGCCCTTGATTTCGCCCGGGTTGGTGAACTGGCTGGCCAAAGCGGTTACGCCGGCCAGTACAACGGCCACGCTCAATGCACCGGTGCCCATTTTCGCTTCGCCGCTGCGCAACAGCGGACGGCGGAACCACGGCAACAACATGACGAGGCCCAGCGCAAACAACAACGCCAGACGCGGCACCAGTTGCCACCAGTCGAGGCCGACTTCCCACAATGCCCACACCGTACTGGCGAACAGCACGATGGCGTACAGGCCCAGCGCCGCACGGCGCGCGGCGATCAGCAGCGCACCAGTCAGCGCCAGGCCGATACCGGCCAGCAGGTAGTACAGCGAGCCGCCAAGCATGCTCAGCTTGATTCCCCCGGCCAGCATGGCCAGGCCCATTAGCAGAAGCAAAATGCCGAGCAAGGTCGGCAATAGACGGCTTCGACTCAAAGCACCATCAGTGCTCATAGTGTGGTTCTCCGTGACGTTTCAAGTGTTCCTGCACAGGTTCACTGTAGATGACGATCCTGTGCGGGCATGGTTCATATAAAAACTGGATGGGCGCGACATCCCCTGTAGGAGCGAGCCTGCTCGCGAAAAACCTGAGGACGCCGTGGGGTGCAAGGTTCCCAGCGTTACCGTTGACGTTCTTCGCGAGCGAGCTCGCTCCTACAAGAGGTTATGTGGTGTTGCTTAGAACGATGACTGGATCTTGATCCCGCCAATCAGCGCGTCATCGACCTTGTCCACGCCACCGGGGTGGCGGATGTATTGCAGGTTCGGGCGCACGGTCAGCCAATTTGTCACGTGCACACCGTAATAGAGTTCGGCGCTGTATTCGGTGTCCTGCGGCGGCAGGAAGCTCGGGTCATCGTAGTCGTACACCGCGCGCGCCTGATTGGTCGCTTCAGCGTTTTTACGGAATGCCGGGTTGACGTGAACGCGCGCCATGGCGAAACCGATGTCGTCCTTGGCGCGAGCATCGAACAAACCTTTGTAAACCACGCCGGCCTGCACGTAGTTGTCGATGGCATTGGTCTTCTTGTCGTGCATCGTCGCGTTCGCGAACACGCTCAAGCCCCGCGAGTGATCGCTGGCGCGGCTGGTCAGTTGTTGCTGCACGCCGAGCCACATGCCGTGCTTGCTGGATGCACTGCGATAAGCCTCGCCACTCAGCGCGGCGGGCTGACCATTGCTGTCCTTGTAAGCATCCGTGGCCTTGGCGTTGCTGTAGTAATAACCGGCGCGGTATTCACCCGGCAGGCCGTTAAGCTTCGGCGACCAGACCAGTTCCACCGGCAGAACCGCGCCCTGAGTGCCGCTGCCGCTGAGCTTGAACCCGTTGTTGCGATCAAGGTTCGACGGGTTCTGCTCATACACGCCCACCTGCGCGTACAGCTGCGGTGTCAGGTGATATTTGACCCGCATCGCCCACTGGCTGACCGGCCAGTTGTACCAGATGCCACCGACCCAGTTGCCGACCTGCGAGCCGCAGAACGCCAGGTTCTGGAAGTCGCACGGGAAGCTGTTGAAGTCTTCGCCTTCGCCGAATCGGCCGACCTTGATGTCGAGTTTCTGATCGAAGAATTTCTGCTGATACCACATCTGCGTCAGTCGCCAGGTCTGCCCGCGACCCCAAACTTCCTGGGCCGACGTGAAGCCACCGACGCGCGGGTCGTTGATGCGGTCATTGCTGATGTTGTTGCCGCTGCGCTCGGTAACCGTCAGCTGAAACTCGGCATCGTCCCAGCCGAGAATCTTCTGCAGGTCCAGGTGCGTGCCGAGGCCGAACTGATCGCTGTAACGCGCCGTACGATCATGGTCGTAGCCGCCGTGCAGGTTGCTGCCCATTTCACCGGTGTAATCGAGCTTGAAGTCGTAGCCTTTTTCCGAGAGTTCGCTGCGCGTGCCGTTCCAGTCACCGAGCATCCATGGGGAGTCGCTGTCGAACGCGGGTGCCGCCTGTGCGCAGGCGGCGCAACCCAGGGCGGTCATTGCACCGATCAGTTGGAGGGTTTTTCGACTGGCAACAGTCGTGCGGACAGCGCTGTCTCGCGAAGAAGGAAAATAAGGCATAGGGAAATTAATTCTTGATCTTTTATGGGCGATGAACGGGAGCGGCGCTATGTCGCGGGCAGAAGAAGCGTTTCAGCTTGACCGGCGCAAGGATAATGTTCTGTTACAAATAGCGAAAGCCCTTTTGCCGAGATGAATTCTTTCTGAATCAGTAACAGTGGGGATCGGGGAGCAAGTGGCGCTGCATTCCGACTTGCCCTCGAAGGCGGTCATATGGGCAGGGGAGTTCCTACAGATGAACGCATTTCAACGTAGGAGCTGCCGAAGGCTGCGATCTCTTCAGGCTCGCCTACATTTACAACAGAACTACACACCACTTCCCCCCAACGAAGCCCTCGGCTAAGGTGCGCGGCTTCCAATTCCCACTTCGCTCAAAGGCCCGGCATGACCGAACAACATGACAACCC
>JALYPE010000918.1 GCA_030856525.1 Pseudomonadota bacterium
TACGAGGTCGGCAGCCTCGCGTTTGAATTCAGCAGAAAAGGAACGGCGTTGTTTGGTCATCTGACACCTCGATCTGGCGAGCATTCTCGCCTAAATGGGTGTCCGGTTTCATTAGACCACTACACTCCATTCATAACTGAGACTGAAGGTGCAGAGTCATCGTCGATGTTCACTTCGACTGCGTGCGCATCGTTTAGTTGAGGGCGTTATAGAGTGGGGCTGAGGGGAATAGCAGGAGAGGCGGCCAACAGTAGCTCATTGTCTTGGCGTGTTACTGAGCGCGGAATGGACAGTATGTGTCCCGCTGCATGGCTATGTCGCTAACCATGCAGGGACAGGATTGAGGGGCCAGATTAGTTTCCGGGGTATTCAGCAATGACCTGGTCTGCGCCTGCTTTGGACAAGCCGATTACCTGGTAAGCATCACGTTTTCCGTTGACTTCCATGCCTGGAGATCCAGCCGGCATGCCAGGAACGGCGATCCCGAGAAGGTCGTCACGTTTGCTCATCGCAATGATTTGCTCGGCGGGCACGTGACCTTCAACAAACTTTCCATTGATCATTGCTGTGTGGCAGGACGAGAGTCGTGGAGCAACACCGAGATCCTGCTTGACCGCGCTCATGTTGGTTTCGACATGATCAACGACGGTGAAGCCGTTAGCTTCAAGGTGCTGGATCCACTTCTTGCAGCATCCACAGTTAGCGTCACGATGGACGTCGATCGTCAGCGACTCTGCTGCATGACCAGCTGAACTGATAAACAGAGCCGCAAATGCAGCGAGGCGAAGTGCCCGACCGGGACGAAAAAAGTTATTTCGCATGGGTATGTTCCTTCCCATCAGCGTGGGTATGAGTTTTTGGCTGAGTGGCCGGAGTTGCAGGGGCGTCATGTGAAGCCTCCACAACCTGAGGATGGGCGTGTTCGGTACTTTCATCCTGAGAAGGCGCTGCGGCCGCCTCATGGGCATGAGCGCTGTTTCTCTCGCCATGATGGTCGCCTACTTCGGCTATCTCTTCGGCTGAACCCGCATCATGATGCCCCGCGACAGCGCCTTTTTGGCCCTCATGCTGGCCTTCATGGTTATGCATTTTGCTCTCGCCGCCACCGTGTTGATGACCACCGCTGCTGGTTGCTAGAGCTTTGTATTGCTCTGCATCCAATGAAGGCAGTTGCTGGAGAAAAGCGACCATTCCCCATATGTAGGGATCGGCCATGCTTTTACCCCAAGCGGGCATGCCTGTGGATTTGATTCCATGCTTGATGATCCAGAAAGCTGCGGCAGGGTTTCCGTCAACGCCCAGTTTTGAAAGATTCGGAGGTGCAGGGTAAAGGCTATTACTTAACTCGGTTCCTGCAATACCCGGAGCGAGATGGCAACCGATGCACATAGAGTTGTAGTTGCCAGCACCTGCGCGGATGAGAGCTTCTTCGCTCAGGTCGGGGACTTTAATGTCGCGTGAGCGCACTTCGATCGAGCGATCCCGAGCGGTGGAAAGTAGCGCGTAAACGGGATCGGAATGTGGCTCATCCGCCCCAACATTGATCACACCAAAATAAACCACGCCGGCACCTGTTATTGCGGCAACCACCCCGGCAGCAGTCAATGTTTTCAATGTTCTTTTCATGTCAGGCCCTCAAAACCACATCCGAATACCGGCGACAAACCGGGCCTCGTTGGCATCCTCTCCTTCATCGCTGGCCAGATCTGCCGTATTGCCGTATGAGCGGCTCCAGCTAACCCCAATGTAAGGGGCAAATTGGCGAACAATCTCATAACGCAATCGGAGCCCTACTTCGGTGTTTGCCAATCCAGACCCAATGCCGCGCTGAGGATCATTTTTTCCGTAAAAATTGGCTTCGGCCGTCGGCTGCAAGATCAGGCGATTGGTCAGCAGAATGTCGTAGTCGCCTTCCAATCGAGCAGCGGTTTGACCGTTCTCACCGATGTAGGCGGTCGCTTCGGCTTCAAAGTTATAGAGGGCCATGCCCTGAATACCGAGTGCTCCCCAAGTTTGTGGTGACCCGGGTTTGAAGTCTTGTCGTACGCCGGTGACGACATCCCACCATGGACCGATGGAGTGCCCCCAAAGTGCTGAGAGTTCAGCGTTTTCCGTTACGCCATTGGTACGTTCGCCTTCCGAGCGCAACCACAGTCGGTCAACGTCACCGCCGATCCATCCTTTTGCATCCCAGGCTAATGCACTCCCGTTGTCAGCATCCTGGTACTCAAACTTATCCAGCAGCATGAATGAGTTGAGTTTTTTGTCGTGGACACCATGACCAGCAACATCTGGAAAGGCGGCGGCGCGGTCAGCATCGGTAAGTACGGGAACTGGGGTACGACTTGTGGTAGCCGCCCTTCCATCCATACTTTCCATTCCGTCCATTTGCCCGTCATCCATACTCATCTTGCTGTGATCCATAGCCCCCATCTTGCTATGGTCCATAGCTCCCATTGAGCCGTGGTTCATCTTGGAGTGATCCATCTCTTCAGCGGCGTGAGCCACGACAAAGAAAGCAGGACCGGTAGAGACTGCCAGTGCCATCAATGTTGGGCGTAAGAACTTACTGGTCATGATCTCAATCTGCCTTTTTGGTTTTTTGGTCATGATCCATCGACTCATGGCTCATCTTGCTGTGGTCTATTGATCCGTGATCGGGCTTTGACTCGTTTGTCGCAGTTGCAGGCTTGCTCGTCGCACTCGCAGGAGTAGCAGGCGAATAATCACTGCTATCTTCGACTGCCAGCGCCACGGACGAGAGTCCACCCAAGCCGATGGCAAAAAGGCAACCGACCAGCGATTTACGATTTAGGTATGTGCTCACAGATCGTCTCCTTTACTCATCAACCCGTACTTCACGGAACATGCCCATTTCCATATGGAAAAGCAGGTGGCAGTGATAGGCCCAGCGACCTAAAGCATCGGCGGTGACTCGATAGCTGCGCTTGGTACCTGGTGGCATGTCGATTGTGTGCTTGCGCACCATGAACTTGCCGTTCTCATCTTCAAGGTCGCTCCACATGCCGTGAAGGTGGATGGGATGGGTCATCATGGTGTCGTTCACCAGGGTGATGCGGAGACGCTCCCCATACTTCAGACGAAGCGGCTCGGCGTCAGAAAATTTAATGCCGTTGAAGGACCACGAAAACTTCTCCATGTGACCGGTCAGATGAAGCTCAATGGTGCGATTGGGCTCGCGGCCGTCAGGGTCTTGGAACGTGCTTTTCAGATCAGAGTAGGTGAGCACTCGACGACCATTGTTCCGTAAACCGATGCCTGGATCGTTAAGCTTTGGCGTTGGGTTCATGGCCTGCATGTCAACCAAGGGGTTATTGGTTTCGGAGGCTGGGTGAGTCTGCATTTCGCCACCCATACCGCCCATC
>JALYPE010000015.1 GCA_030856525.1 Pseudomonadota bacterium
CCAGCACACCCACCGCGTTGTGTCCGTCGAGCCAGGAACGCTGACCTTTGCGCGGGCGGAACGTGAAGAAGTCCTTGAAGATTTTCTTGTGGGTGATGATCCCGCTGATCAATGCGACGAACATCACCATTGCAGCGATGGTGGATAACCAGCGGCCCCATGGGTGCGGCATCTGCAACTGAAAGTGGAAACGGTAGAAAAATTCACCGCCCATGGTTGAGCGGCCCTGCACTTCGGCGCCGGTCTGCGGGTCGAGGTGTTTTTCCGTGAACTGACCGCGCTCACCGCGCTTGGCCGGAGTTTGCTGCCAGCGCACAGACAAGCCGGGCGCACGCGCATCGGGCAAATCGATGAGCCAGCGCGAGGCGCCCGCTGCATGCTGCTGCAGATAGTTTTGCGCCAAGGCCAGACTGGCTTCGGAGCTGAGGGAGCGCGCCGGAATCTCTGGCTGCATCCAGTGGCTGATCTCGTCCTTGAAGTAGGCGAGCGTGCCGGTCAGGAAAATCGCGAACAGCAACCAGCCAAATATCAACCCGGCCCAAGTGTGCAGCCAGGCCATGGCCTGACGGAAACCTTCCTTCATGACTGGCCCGTCCAATAGGCCAACCCGGCAAGCGAAGCCAGCAACAGGCTGGTTACGATCAGTCCGGACCACGCTCGCCAGGCGCTATGACAGGCAAAACACCAGAGCACCGCGCACAGATACGCCACGAATGAGGTCATCATCCCGGTCACCACCGCGTCGGCGCGGGCCATGGGCAACCATATCGTCAGGCAGACGCTGGCCAGCGCGGCGACGACGTAACCGCCCAGCACAGCGGCCAGCGCCCGCGAGGCGACGGCCATGCGATAGGAGACAGGGAGCGTGGTGGTTTTGCCTTTCATGTTTCAACCCGAAACGGGATGACGCCTCGTGCAAATCACGGCGCCAGCATGGGCGCAATAATAATGATAAATATTCTCATACGCAAAAGGCTTCGTACGAAATCGATGATTCGCAGCCCGTTCAACCGCTGCTGATTGATATCAAGCGCAAACAAAAACGGGCCTGCGTTTGCAGGCCCGTTGTCGTTGGGAAGGGAAAGAGCAATCAGGCATCAGCCGTTTTGCGCAGCCTGTTCATTCTCGAGAAACTCGTCTTCAAGCAATGCGTCAGCCTCAATTCGCTCGAATGGCACGACAGCGGCACGTGGTTTGCCCCGCAGTTTGCCGAACAAGTGTTCAAGCGCGTGCTCCAGTTTTTCAGCCGCCCCGTCGATCGCCAGTTCCAGAGAGTCAGCCTTGTGCGTCACGGAAATCGGCTGGTGGCCTTTTGGCCGCGCTTCCAGCTGACAGCGCATATCGTGGGGACCGGGCTTGTCGCCGTTCTCGTCCCGCAGATGGACCTCGATGCGGGTGAGGTCCTCTTCATAACGTTCGAGCGTGCTCTCAATGGTAGTACGTACCCACTCCTCCAGTCGGATGCTGCTTTGAATATGGTTATCACTGTTGACTTGGATTTGCATAGTTCATCCCTTATTTCAGCTAGCTCGCGAGAGGCCTTTCAGCTCGCCCTTGGGCGTCATCACTGTGACCTCTTACTTACACAATCGGTTCGCCCGGCGAACAATTCAACCCCTGTAAAAAGATAAATATTGATTCACATAAAAAGCCGGACAACCGTTGAAAGCGCTGTTAATGTCGGGAGTTGGGTCGCCCCTCTCCTGCCCGGAGGTGTTCACATCTGTCGCTCCGCCAGCGGATGCAAGCTGCGAAAAACGCCCGCCTCTTCCACCAGCCAGTCATGCACTGCGCGTACGCCCGGATGGCTCAATGCACCCGGCGCATAAAGCAGCATGTAGCGTTTGTGATTGGGCACCGCCAGGCCAAACGGCACGATCAACGCCCCCCGTTCCAGCTCATCGTTCAATAACGTTCGCCGCGCAATCGCCACACCCATCCCGGCAATGGCCGCTTCAATGGTCAGGTGATTACGGTTGAAGGTATGACCGCGCCGCACGTCTGCGCCCTCGAAACCGATAGCGTCGAGATAAAACTCCCACTCCGCGTATTCGTAGCTGCCACGCCAGGCCGTGATGTCGTGCAGCAGCGGAAAATGCATCAAGTCCGCCGGACCGTGCAGCGGCGGTCGGCCGCGCAACAGGCTCGGCGCGCACACCGGAAAAATCTGTTCATCCAGCAGGGCTGTGGATAACAGGCCGGGATAGCTGCCGTCGTTCAAGTCGATCGCCAGATCGAAATCGCCTTCATGCAACGGCACGCTGCTGTCTTCCGCGACCAAGCGCAACTGAATGTCCGGGAAGCGCTGCTGCAACCGGGGCAATCGCGGCGTCAGCCATTTGCTCAGGAAAGAGGGAATCGAACGAACGCGCAAAATGCCGCTGATCATTCCCGCGTCCAGCCGGCGCAATTCGGCATCGATGCTGCCGTAAGCCTCGTTGACGGTAATGGCCAGCCGCTGCCCCTGCGCGCTCAATTCAACGCCGCGCGCGCGGCGATGAAACAGGCGAAAACCCAGGCGCTCTTCCAGTTGGCGGATCTGCTGGCTGACCGCACCCGGCGTGATGTGCAGCTCCTCGGCGCAGCGCGTGAACGAGAGGTGCCGGGCCGCACAGGAAAACACGTGCAGCCAGACATACGTCTGCGCATGCAATTGACGACTCATCGTTTAGTCCTGCTAAAGGCTTTCTTAGGAATTTTCGTTGGTCACGTAGGACGTTGCAGCTCAGTATCGTCGACATTGCGCTCGTCCTACAAAAATGGCAGCGATTTTTCTTCCATTGCTTGTATAGGGTTTAGCATGGCTATCAGTGTTTTCGATCTGTTCAAAGTGGGTATCGGCCCTTCCAGCTCCCACACCGTCGGGCCGATGCGCGCTGCCGCAACCTTCACTCAGGCGCTCGCCGACCAGCAAATGCTCGGTGACACGCGTCGCATCGAAATTCGCCTGTACGGCTCGCTGTCGGCCACCGGCGTCGGGCACGCCACCGACCGCGCCTGCGTAATGGGCCTGATGGGCGAATGGCCGGACAGCATCGACCCTACGACCATTGATAGCCGAATTCAGGCGTTACGCGAAACCGGCGAGCTCAGCCTTGCGGGGAAAACTCTCATTGCCTTCGATTGGCAGCGTGACCTGCTGCTGCTCGACGAGTGTCTGCCCTACCACCCCAACGCCATGTCCCTGACAGCCTTCGGCGAGACCGGTGAACTGTGGGAGCAGACGTACTATTCCATCGGCGGCGGTTTCATCGTTGAAGCGGCTGAAGCCGAGTCGGGCATCGCGCCCGCCAGCGACGTCGTCCTGCCGTACGATTTCTCCACCGCCGCCGAGTTGCTGAAGTTGTGTAACGAGCACGGCTTGCGCGTATCCGAGTTGATGATGGCCAACGAACTGGCCTGGCGCAGCGAGGCCGAGATCCGTGAGGGCCTGCTGCATATCTGGTCGGTGATGCGCGAATGCGTCGAGCAGGGCTTGCGTCACGAAGGCATCCTGCCGGGCGGTCTGAATGTGCCGCGGCGTGCGGCGAAACTGCACCGCAGCCTGCTGGAAATAGGCAAACCGAATGTCATCACTTCCACCCTGTCGGCGATGGAATGGGTCAACCTGTTCGCCCTTGCCGTGAACGAGGAAAACGCGGCCGGCGGGCGCATGGTGACGGCTCCGACCAATGGTGCGGCGGGGATTATTCCGGCGGTGCTGCACTACTACATGAAATTCAATCCGGAAGCCTCGGACGATGACGTCGTCGCGTTCTTTTTAGGGGCTGCCGCTGTCGGCATTCTCTGCAAGAAAAATGCGTCGATTTCGGGCGCGGAGGTCGGCTGTCAGGGCGAGGTTGGCTCGGCGTGTGCCATGGCGGCTGCAGGCTTGGCGGATATCCTTGGAGCGACGCCGGAACAATTGGAAAACGCTGCCGAAATTGGTTTGGAGCACAATCTTGGCCTCACCTGCGACCCGGTCGGCGGGCTCGTCCAGGTCCCGTGCATCGAGCGCAACGCCATCGCGGCGGTGAAGGCAATCAATGCTACACAAATGGCCCTGCGCGGCGATGGCAAACACTTTATTTCGCTCGATCGGGTCATCCGCACCATGCGCGACACCGGCGCCGACATGCACGACAAGTACAAGGAAACTTCACGCGGCGGCCTGGCGGTGAACTGGGTGGAGTGCTGACCGCACCGCTTGAGGACGTTTCCCTGTTTTTGCCCGGAAACGGGCAGAAAGCGACAACCCGGTGCGTAAAACCTTTCTGCCATAACGCACCCCCTGTAGCAGCTGGCGAAGCCTGCGTCCGACTGCGAAGCAGTCGTAAAATCAGGCAGCGCGGTATGTAGAACCTTGAACTAAGGCGGAATATCCGGGCACTCAGACGCAGGCTTCGCCAGCTGCTACATACCCCCATAGCCATGAGTCGGCCATGACATTGTCGGACAATGTTTGCGGCATGCCCCTTGCTAGATCCCCCATGAAGGTAATCGATGAGCCGATGGTCTGGAGCCGCGAACTAATCCCGATCCCGGTCGTCAACAACTGCACGTTCAATCAGGCGGTGACGCATCATGGACAACCCTTTTCAGCTCATTACCGATGTATTTGCGCCGGATTATCAGATCAACCTGAGCATTCAGGGGCTCGACGGTCGCATCATGCTGACCC
>JALYPE010000054.1 GCA_030856525.1 Pseudomonadota bacterium
GATGGGCATGCAGCCTGTCGGCTACTATGATTTGACGCCAGCCGGCGTGCCGGTGCATTCGACCGCGTTTCGCGCAGTGCATGAATCGGCGTTGCAGGTCAGCCCGTTTCGGGTATTCACCTCGCTACTGCGTCTGGAGTTGATCGAGGATTCGGGATTGCAGGCTTTTGCGCAGTCTGTGCTGGATAAACGTTCGATCTTCACGCCGTCGGCCCTGGAGCTGATCGAGCGTGCCGAGGCACAGGGAGGCCTCAGTGAACAGGATGCTCAGAACTTCGTCGAGCAGGCACTGGAGACCTTCCGCTGGCATCACAGCGCCACCGTCACTGCCGAGCAATACCAGCAACTCAGCGCTCAACATCGGCTGATTGCCGACGTCGTGGCGTTCAAAGGCCCGCACATCAATCACCTGACGCCGCGTACCCTCGACATCGATATCGTCCAGGCTCAAATGCCTACGCATGGCATCACTCCCAAAGCAGTGATCGAAGGCCCGCCCCGCCGTGAGTGCCCGATTCTGTTGCGGCAAACCAGTTTCAAGGCGCTGGATGAGCCCGTTGCATTCACCGATCAAGGCAACACGCACGGCAGTCACAGCGCCCGTTTCGGTGAAATCGAACAACGTGGCGCTGCCCTCACCCCCAAAGGCCGCGCGCTTTATGATCGCCTGCTTAATGCCGCTCGCGACGAACTGCAGGACTTCCCCAATGAAGCCAATGCCGCGCGTTACAACGCACTGATGACGCAGCACTTCAGCGAATTCCCTGACACCGTCGAGGGCATGCGCTTACAGGAGCTGGCGTACTTTCGTTACTTCGTGACGGACAAAGGCGTGTCAGCGAAAGGCCTGGGTGATGCATCGCTAGGAGACCTGCTGCGCGATGGACATGTGCGGGTGGAACCGTTGGTGTACGAAGATTTCTTACCCGTCAGCGCGGCAGGGATTTTTCAGTCGAATCTGGGGGATGCGGCACAGACTCATTACGGCGAGCATTCCAATCGGCAGGCGTTCGAAACGGCGTTGGGGCGGCCTACCGTTGATGAGTTGGGGTTGTATGCCGAGACTGAGCAACGTTCGATCGACGACTGCTATCTGGCTCTCGGTATAGCACCGAACAGGTGATGGGCGCTTGCAGCAGCTGACGCAAGCTGCGCCAGCTGCTACGGGTCGGTGTTACTTAAGTGTTGCCAGCAACGCTTGGGCCGCAGCCTCCGAGGACGCCGGATTCTGCCCGGTGATCAGCAAGCCGTCGGTCACTACATAACTGGCCCAATCAGCGCCCTTGGAGTAATCGCCGCCCTTCTCCTTGAGCATGTCCTCCACCAGGAACGGCACGACATCAGTCAACTGCACCGCGTCTTCCTCGCTGTTGGTAAAGCCCGTCACCCGCTTGCCTTTGACCAACGGCTGACCTGCTGCGTCTTTGACATGACGCAGCACGCCCGGCGCATGACAGACCGCCGCCACGGGTTTGCCGGCCTGGAAAAACGCCTCGATCAACGCGATCGAGACCGGATCTTCGGCCAGATCCCACAATGGACCGTGGCCACCCGGGTAGAACACCGCGTCATAGTCTTCAGACCTGACGCTGCTCAGCAACCCCGTGGAGGCCAATGCCGACTGCGCGGCGGAGTCCTGGCGAAAACGGTCGGTCGATGCGGTTTGCGCGTCCGGCTCATCGCTTTTCGGGTCAAGCGGTGGTTGACCGCCCTTGGGAGAAACCAGAGTCAGCTGCGCGCCTGCATCCTTGAAAGCAAAATACGGTGCAGCGAATTCTTCCAGCCAGAAGCCGGTTTTCTTACCCGTGTCACCCAACTGATCGTGGGACGTCAAGACCATCAGGATTTTCATGTCGCGCTCCTTGAATAGGTAGGTGTTCAGTTAGCCTGGCGCTGGGTTGGACCTTCGGGCGGCGCTGTTCGTTGCACCTTTTAACTGGTTGTTTAGTGGGAACGACGCGCCAGCCAAATGACCGGGCCAAAGCGATGGCTCTCAGCCATGATGCGCAAGAAGTTGCGCAGTTGATTGTCAGATTTCACTGATCCACCGCCCTGCAAGCCTTCATCTACGTGGCCTATAGCCAAGTGCGCAAGAAGTTGCGCAGTACTGCGCAACTTCTTGCGC
>JALYPE010000055.1 GCA_030856525.1 Pseudomonadota bacterium
GAGCTGGTGCGCGAGCCGCACATCGAGAACGTCGGGCTCAACCATACGCTGGACTTGCTCGTCAGCACCTGGGACAGCGACGACCATTCACTGATCTCACACACCGCTGCGTCCGTGGAGGGAGATGCCTTCACCTTTTTGGCTCAGGCCCTTCATACCCGCATGATCAGCGATGCGGAATTCATGATGCATTCCAACGGCGATCTGCGCAAAAAGCTGTGGATCGGCTATCTCAATGCCTTCAACCGCATGTTTGGCCCGTTGGCAGCCGTCGGTTGGCCGGTGGCGCTGGCGGTTGTCGGCGCGGGCATGGCCACCGTGGGCCTGCAGATCGATCAGGCGGTTAACGGCAAGACGCCGGGCGCGCGCAAGGCAGCGGTCACCGGCGCGATTTTCGCGGCCATCGACACACTCTTCAACGCCACCTTTCTCAAAGGCAGCGGCCACCTGCCGGAAATCGCCATGGAAGGCGAGGTCGCCGCCGAGGCGTTCATCGCTCCGGAAGAAAAACTCGTCGAAGCGGCACTGGCCCGACCGCCGCTGCCCAGCCTGGAAGAGATCGCACCGCATCAAGTGTTGCCTGCCGAGCCGGAAGATTTCCTCGCCTCGTTCAAAACCGAGATCGACGAAGGCACGCGGATCGAACACGGCAGTGCGCGGTTTCAGGAAGTCCTTCAGACCCCATCGGGCAAGACGTTCATCTACATGCAACGCGCCGGCTCGGATGGCTTTTATCAAGTGCGTTATGTCGAACAGATGCGCGGATGGGTAGTCGTCGATCCGGCCAATCCTTACTCCTTTTATCGTAATGTGCCGGTACGTCTCAACGAAGCGCTGAAATGGCAGCCAAGCGCTCGGCCCGGCCTCAGGGGTGGGGTAAAAATCTTCGGCGAGTGGCCCTGGGGTCACTCCGCCGATCCGTTGCCTGAGGTGGCCACGGAGCCAATGCCGTATGACGTTGCGCAATCTTCAAGGGAGGCGCTGCGTCCGGTCGCCGAATCAAGGGTCAATGATTTCCCGCTGGACAGTGCCAGTACCAGCGACAGCCTTTATCAGGATTTCAAGACACTGCGGCGTCGCCTGTATGACGACGCCCTCAGCTCCGCCACCGTATCCGCCACGCCACCGCGCCCGACGGTACCGACCTTCAAACCCGCCACACCGTTCGCCGAGATGAGCAAGCGGCTGCTCAAGGAGACGCCCGGGCTGGTGATCGGTCAGGACGGTGCCTCCAGCAGCGCGCGGCAACTGTTGATCGACAACCTCAAGGTATTGAACAAACAGAAAGTCAGAACCTTGTACGTGGATCGCCTGTTGACCGATTTTCATCAAGTGGATCTGGACACCTTTCACACCACCGGCAAGATGCCGCCGGCGCTGGAAGAGTACCTCAAGAGCCTGGACACCCGGCTCGGCACCGACCCGACCGGTCCCCACAGCTATACGGAATTGGTGAAGACCGCGCAGCAACATCATATCCGTGTGCAAGCCATCGATTGCATGGCCAGCCGCAGCTTCCCGCACATGGAGCGGACCTCTGAGCTCAGCAGCCAGAAAATGCTCAACTATTTTTCCGCCCAGACCCTCCGTGCCAACCAGGCTGCGCGAGGTGCACATCGTTGGGTAGCCTTGGTGGATGAGGGTCGCGCCAGCACCCTGGATGGCGTTGCCGGCATCAGCGAGAGAGAAGGTGTAACGGCGTTGCGCGTTGAAGAGATTACCCTCGGCAAGGCCAGCGGGCTCTCGGTCGACCCTGGCAAGAAAGTGCTGGACGTGTTCGGCGCCCCCGTGGACCTGGTCAAAAGTGATCTGCGTCTGCAAATGAATGCGCCGCCTGCGACCGTGACCGCTCGCACCGTCGAAGAGGCGTTACCCAGAAGAGGCATGTTTCTGCTTCAGGAGCCGTCTAAGTTGATTCACCGTAGCGGTGACGGGACGCTGGTCCACACTACGATTCAGCAGGATGCCAACGGCCTGTTCATTGTTCGCCCACGCTGGATAACGGTCAGCGGCCGTCATTTCGCCAGTGTTCACGAATTGGCCGCTGCGCTAGAGGATGAAGGCCTGAGCCTCAGGCGCGTGCGCATTGATCCTTCGGCCAAGCCGGGCGAAGCCGGCATTGAACCCAAGCCACCAGTGCCCGGCACCGAGGGCTTGCCCGTGCAGCCAACGGTGATACCAGACGCGCCCCGGATTACTTCGCCTTACGACATTCCATTGGCGCTGCGCAAAGAACTGAAAAACAAAGCTTTCAACCCCGGCGACCGCACTCTTTGGGACATCTCTGTGTCGCTCGCCGACGACACGCCACTCGACACGTTCAAGGCCCTGCGCAAACAGCTGCAGGCAGACACCACCCGCTTCTATGCCGAGCTGCAGTTGGCGCCGCGTCCGACCCTCACGCCCATCGCCCCAACCACGACTGCCGAGTCCTTCATCGAGCAGTCGCTGGAACACTTCAATGGCCTGGTGATCGGCGAAAGTCATGCCGATATCGGCAGTAAACAATGGCTCATCGAGCAGATGCCGACGCTCGCCCGCAAAGGCGTAAAAACCCTCTACATGGAACACCTGCTGACCGACTTTCACCAGGCGTCACTGGATAACTTCGCCAGAACCTCGGTGATGCCTCGCGACCTTGAGCTGTACCTGCAGAGCCTCGATAACGGCCACATGACCGATCCACTGCGCCGCTACACCTTCCTTGGCGTGGTGGAGGAAGCCAACCGTCAAGGCGTGCGGATTCAGGCCATCGACTGCATGGCCAGTTACCGGCTCGATGGCCTGCGCGGCCTTGAAGAAACAACCCGGATGAAGATGATGAACTACTTCGCCCACACGGTGATCGAGGCCGACCAGTCTGCGGCCGGTGCGCATAAATGGGTAGCGCTGGTGGGCAATTCGCACGCCAACACCTTTGACGGCGTGGCAGGCGTCAGCGAGCTGGAACAAGGCCTTGGCCTGCGCGTCGAGGATGTCGCACAGGGCAAGTCCGGAGGGATCGAAACAGACCCTGGCAGAACCTATGTTGAGGACAACGACGAGCCGACCGCACTGGTCAAAAGTGACCTGCGCCTGCAAGTGCAAACGCCCTGGTCACCCCGAACAAGACCCGAACTCGACGAACTGCTGAGCCGGCCCGGCCTGTACACCCTCCAGCGCAATCTGCGTGGCACGCAGCTGGTGCATCGCGGTCGCGACAACCTCATCGCGACCACAACCGTCCACGCCGAGTCCGGACGCTTTTACATCGAGCGCCCGACCTGGCCCACGCTGCATGAGAAGCGCTTCACCAGCATGGACGCCCTGCTCGAGGCTCTGGACCAAAGCGGCCTGACCCTGGCCGGCTGGAC
>JALYPE010000056.1 GCA_030856525.1 Pseudomonadota bacterium
GTTGTTTGCTGCGCAGAACCAGTGCTCCTTAAGGACGGCCAGGGAAGCTGAGAATCTGGACGGCAGGAGAGGTTTCAGAGCAGCGGCTCACGCGCCATCATTGCATCCCGTAGTGTCTGACTCGGGACCGCCTTGATGCCGGCCTGAACATCGTAAAACACACAGGTTGCGGCCCCTTCACCACACAGCTCGCCGTTCCATACGGCGTACTCCTGCACGAAGCTGGTACTCCCCATCCGCTTGAGACGAGTGGTTATCAAGGCCTGCTCACCCAGTAACATCGACTTGTGATAAGAGAACTCGACCGAGCGCACCACTAGTCCAATCCCGCCCTGCCCTGGAAAATGACCGGCCACCAATGCGAAATGACGACTACGCGCCTCCTGGCACCAGTCCAGGTAGATCAAGTTGTTAACATGGCCAAAGGCGTCGATACAGCGCCAGTCACAATCGCGCTGGATAGCGGATCGCCAGGCTCCATCCACACCATAGCGCTTGATTTGTTGCTGATCGAGTTCACAGGTCCCGACCACCACTTGAGTTGTCTTGTGATTCATTTCTCTCCTCGAACTGACTCTTGAATGGCTCACCGGCAGGGCTGACAAGAAGCCAGACATTCACTCCCTACCAATCGCGAACATTCGGTCATGGGGAGTATTTTTCTGAACGGCTCCCTGACCGAGCAGCCAGCGCCCCCTCCGCTTTTTGGATCAGCCTGGATAGTTTGTAACGGCAGGGTGAATTGCTGCAGACAGGATGGAAATATGTCCAGCGCTACCATCTGCGCTGTACTTCATAAACGCGAGGGGGAGACGAAGATGCGTCGACCCGTACGCCACGCGAGCGCACGGTCGAGCAATAGCATATCAACCAATCAGTACTGGCTCTTCGCGACCATAGGTGTCAGTCGAAGCCGATCGCGATCTGTTGGCTTAGCACGGCATCCAGTCGAGCAACCAGCCAGTCGATTTCTTCGCGCGAGAGGATCAAAGGTGGGGACACCTGGATAAGCGGAGTGCCCTCATGGTCAACAGCGGCGCGACACAGTAGTCCGGATTTGAACAGGGCCGGCGCGAGGCGGGTGCTGACAAACTCCTGGGAAGGCACAACGGATGACCAACTGCGGCTGGCCTTGTCGGTGACCAGCTCAAGCGAGTAGTGATAACCATCGCCGCGTACGTCTCCGACAATGGCATGCGCCTTGAGTGCTTCGAGTTTGGCCCGGAAGTAGTCCTGATTGCGCCGCACGTTACCGAGTACGTCCTCGCGCTCCATGATCTCGATATTGGCCAGTGCTGCGGCGCATGCGGCCGGGTGGCCGCCATAGGTCAGGCCATGCAGGAACATCTGGTGCGGACCATTGAGGATGGGCTCCATAACGGCATCGCCGGTGATCATCCCGCCCAGGGGGAAATAGCCTGACGCGATACCTTTGGCGAACGTGATGATGTCCGGCTTCATGCCGTAGCGTGTCGAACCGAACCACTCGCCAAGGCGACCAAAGCCGCAGATCACTTCGTCGGCGACCAAGAGCACGCCGTACTTATCGCACAAGGCACGTAGACCTTCGGCATAACCGGCAGGCGGTGTCAGGCTACCGCCAGCATTTTGCATGGGCTCAATGAAAATCCCTGCCACGGTGTCCGGGCCTTCTTGAATGATCAGGGATTCGATTTCGTCGAGCAGAAACGCGGTAAATTGAGCTTCGCTTTCCCCTTCCGGTCGCTTGTAGCGCTTGGTGTTGGATACATGTCGCACACCTGGCATCAAGGGTTCGAAGATGTTTCGGATGTTGGTCATGCCGTTAAGTGAAAGTGCGCCATAACTGGTGCCGTGATAAGACACTCGCCGGGCAATAAATTTGGTTTTGGCATGGTCACCCCGCGCCAGATGATACTGCCGGATCAATTTCATAGCAGACTCATTGGACTCTGAGCCGCTGGATGTGAAAAAAACCCGGTTCATCTGCGGCGGTGCCAGCGAGGCCAGTTTCGCTGCCAGGCGAATGGACGGCTCGTGGGCAAAGCCCCAGTTGGTAAAATAAGGCAGCTGGCTCATCTGACGCTTTACCGCTTCCCCAATTTCTACACCATGGCTGTAGCCAATATTTACGCAGTACAGGCCGGCCAGACCGTCGAGATAGCGGTTGCCGGACTCATCCCATACCCAGCACCCTTCGCCACGGCTCATGATCGTAAGGGGGGCGCTGTCGTAATAGGCGGCGTGGGTGAAGTGCATAAGCAAATGCTTCTTCGCCAGAGCCTGAAGTTCCTCACTTTTGGAGGATGGAGCAGTCACGTTTTCAAGGATAGTCATGGTAAAAATCTCTACGCAGATTAATGAGCCGCCCGGGCATGGGTGTCGTCATTGATGGTGTTTTCATCATCGTGCTGATGCAGTTGCGGTGTCGGCTTACGAAAGCCTTTAGTCAAACAGAACAGGTAAAACAGCCCCCCTCCAAGCCAGACCAGGCCCACCTCGAAAGTGGCATGCGAAAGGTTGGTCCATAGCCACAGCGTCAGGATCAGGCCGACCAGCGGAAGCACGCCGTAGCGCACAAAGGCCTGGGGACCTCGCAGCCCTTTGTCCCAGAGAAAGTGTTTGATGACCGCAAGATTGACGAAGGAGAAGGCAGTCAACGCGCCAAAACTGATCATGGTCGAGGCCAGGTCAAGACTGATCACCAGTGCAATCAGAGACAACAGGCTTACTAGCACAGTGGTTGAAACAGGGGTGCCAAAACGCTTGCTGGTCAGGCCAAAGATGCGTTTGGGCAGCACGCCGTTACGGCCCATGGCAAAGAGAATGCGCGAGACACTGGCTTGTGAAGTGATTGCGCAGGCGAAGCTCCCAGCGACATAGATAGCCGTGAAAAACGCGGAAAGCAGTTGCCCGCCTACGTGCTGTATCACTTGAAAACTCGCCGAGTCGACATTTTCAAATGTATGCCAATCCGGAAACACCAGGTGGCCGACATAGGCAATTGTGATGAACAGAAAGCCGCTGAACAAAGTGCACAACATGATGGCGCGCGGCAGGTTGCGCGTAGGGTTGCGGGTTTCTTCGGACAGCGTCGAAACCGCGTCAAAACCCAGAAAGGACAGGCACAGCGTGGCGGCACCGCTCAGCAACCCTTGATAGTTCATATCAGGACTATAAAAAGGTGCAGAGAAAGAGACCGGGGGGGAATTGGTAAGAGAAACGATCGAGACCGCAATGAATACAACAATGAACAAGAACTGCACACCGATCAGAGCGAAGTTGACCTTAGCCAACACTTTGATACCCAGGATGTTCAGCACCAAGGCGCCAAGGATGCTGCCACAGATCCACACCGACATTGGCACGTCAGGGAAGTACTGGGCCATGTAAATACCGATGACCAAGTAGCAAATCATCGGGACGAAAAGGTAATCGAGCAACAATGCCCAACCGACCATGAAGCCGACTTTGCCCCCGAATGACGCACTGGCATAGGCATAGGCCGATCCGGCATACGGCAATGAAGCGGCCATCCGTCCATAACTGTAGGCGGTAAAGACCATGGTAATCAGAGTAACGACGTATGCGGCGGGCAGATGTCCAGCCGTCGTCTGTGTGACCAGTCCGTAAGTGGTGAAGACGGTCAGCGGCACCATATAGGCCAGACCAAACAGAACCAGTGAAGGTAAGCCAAGGACACGCGCCATGCGTCTCGGCGACGTGGTATTGGAACTGGATGTACGCGGGCTGGCGGAACTATCACCGAGCGCTGTGCCCTCTGCGGCTATTTGATTCATGCGTTTTATTCCTGTACGTGGTTGAAATCCAACGAACGGGCGGCTTCTAGGGTCGCCATTTGCACGCTTATTCTCTGGGCGACCGGACTCGCGAAGTCAGAGCCAAAAAGGACAAAACAGGGGATAAATTCGGACAACAGGTATGACTTGCGAAATGCGTCGGCAAGCACTCTGATTGCTAATGAACGATGCGGGCAGGACAACGCAGGCAGCAGCAAAGCTCACCTGGAAGTCGGCAATCGATAGGTAAGTAGCGACCGGGAAAGGGAGGAGATTTCAGAGCGGACGTGGACAGTTGTCTGTCTGGTGGCGAAACTCGCTGGGGGACAGTCCGGTCCATCGGCGAAAGGCATGACGAAAACTGGCGATGTCGCTGTAGCCGAGGAATTCCGCGATTTCGGCAATTTTCATTCCCTCGAGCAGCAAGTCCTCAGCCCGCTTCTGGCGCGCCTCATCGAG
>JALYPE010000058.1 GCA_030856525.1 Pseudomonadota bacterium
GGACGTCCGAACGCGGCCCGAGGCTTCGCCAGCTGCTACACAGGCCAGCGGCTACCGGTTGAACCGCTCCACCAGCGAGTACTGGGTTTTCGCGGTCTGCGTCAGTTCGGTGCTCAGCTGGGCCGAGTGCCTGGCCTGTTCAGAGGTCTGATCCGCGAGATGCGCGATGGTGGTGATGTTGCGGCTGATTTCCTCGGCCACCGCCGTTTGCTCTTCGGTCGCGGCGGCGATCTGGGTGGTCATGTCGGTAATGTTCGCGACCGCCGCGCTGATGCCGACCAGGGCTTTATCGGCCTCAAGCACCCAGGCCACACCTTCCTCTGCCTGACGATGGCCGCTTTCCATGGTTTTCACGGCGTTGCTGGACGACACCTGCAGTTTGGAAATCAGGCCATGAATCTGCGCAGTGGACTCGGTGGTGCGTTGTGCCAGCTGCCGCACTTCATCCGCCACCACCGCAAAGCCGCGACCCATATCACCCGCGCGAGCGGCTTCGATCGCGGCGTTCAGCGCGAGCAGGTTGGTCTGGTCAGCAATGCCTTTGATGACGTCGACCACCGTGCCGATTTCATTGCTGTCCTTGGCCAGTTGCGCGACGGTCAACCCGGTCTCGCCCACCACCACAGAGAGGCGCTGGATCGACTCGCGGGTATCGCGCGCGACATCGCGTCCGCGCGCGGTCAGCACATTGGCTTCCTGCGTCGCATCGGCCGTGCGCTGGACGTGGCTGGCGACTTCCTGAGTGGTCGCAGCCATCTGATTGACCGCTGCCGAGACCTGCTCGGTTTCGACACGCTGACGATCAAGTCCACGCGAGCTGTCGGCGGCCAGGCCGTCGGATTTGCCTGCCAGACTGGTCAATTGCTCGGCGGTATCCTGCAGGCGCGTGAGGCAGGTCTTGAGGCGCGAGGCCTGACTGACGAACGCCGTTTCCAGACGCGCCTGAGGGCCGCGTTCATCGCTGTACATTTTGCTGAGCACCGCGTCGCAGGTAGAAGATTCAGCCAACGCCAGCAGTTTCAGCGCGCCTCGATTCTGCCGGCGCGAAATGAACAAACCGATCGGCACTGAAGCGGCAATCGTCAGGAGGGTGGCTTCAGTGGTGCCCAACCAGACGCCGCCCCCCGTGCCGACCAACCCCATCGCCAACACCGGCAGCCAGGCGAGCAGGGCGGGTTGCCATTGATCGCTGGCGGGAACGGCGGCCTTGCCCAGGCTGATCCGCTTATAAAGCGCTTCGGCGCGACGGATCTGCTCGGCAGTCGGTTTGACCCGCACCGATTCATAACCGATGACCTGGCTGCCGTCGAAAACAGGCGTGACGTAGGCGTTGACCCAATAGTGATCGCCGGTTTTCGAGCGATTCTTGACGATGCCCATCCACGGCTTGCCCAGCTTCAGCGCGGCCCACATGTGGGCGAACACCGCGGGCGGCACGTCGGGGTGGCGGACGATATTCTGCGGCGCGCCGATCAGGTCCTCCCTGAGAAAACCGCTGATCTCTACAAACGCGTCGTTGCAATACGTGATGTTGCCTCGTGCATCCGTTGTCGAGATGAGTTTTTGCTGAGGTCCAAGCAAAACCTCACGCTGCGTGACGGGTTGGTTGTTTCTCATCTGTGTTGCTCCTTTGCCTAAGCTAAAGACATCGGCCGCACAGAATGAAAGGTTAATAACAATCGCCAAAACACTGGGTTTCCCGTCGGACAGTGCGTAGGTGATAGCCATACTGTCACTATCTGCATTCCGCCAGCACCACTTGGCAGGTATTCGGCGTGCCGCCGGAGCGTCCCGCGTACCGGATGCAGTTATTCAGGGATTTCTGCCGCGCCATGCCCAACGTGGAGCCCCAGGCCAGACCACCCTCGCCAACGCTCGGAAGCGCTTTTGCGTAGCAGCTTGAACCGACGCCTGAAGCGGAATATCGAGACGTGGCTGCCTTGCCTGCGCATCCAGCGGTCAGCCCCGGCACTGTCGCGAGCAGGGCGAGCAGGAGCCATGACGAATATTGCCGCGCTGATAGTCTGGTCATGCCATTCCCCTGATTGAGGCCGTGGTGCTCTGCTCAGTTTAGACCGTGTTGGGCCAGGTCCGCGCGGGCGCGGCTGGCGGCCCCATTATTGCCTCTTTCAATTTGCCGTTTTTACGTAGTCCATCGCCGCGCATTTAACCATCATGCCTGCGTTCACGAAGCACCAGCCGACCATTCCATCCGAGGGGCAGGGCATGCGACGTTTATCGTGTTTGATCATTTCATCTGCGTTGAGCTTTCCGGTAATGGCGCACGACCCGGGCGGTATCAACAGCGCGAAAGGCCAGGTGGATGCGGCGTTCGATCTGGTTCATACGCACATTTTTCGCGACGGCGACAATCTGGTCTTCCAGCAAGTGGTGGCCGGCACGGCGGGCAGCAGCCTGCCAAAACCCACCGGCAAATTTGCCGGGTCGGACGTTTACAGCTACGTCTGGCCGACCAGTCTGGGCAGTGACGCCGTGGGCTTCGAAGCCCAGGCAGGGATTCTCGCGCTGGCACTGACTTCACACCCGGACTTCGACGATACCCCGCAGCTCGACGAGAACAAGGACGGCAAAAAAGACAATGACGGCGGCTTGTGGCATTCCCACTGGGTGGTGCTGACCAAGGAAGCCAGTTGCGGACCAAGCGGCCTGAAAGTGCGCGACATTCCCAAAGACATGAAGCCGAAGATGCCGCCGACCTGGCCAGGTGTGCCGCTGTACATCGATTCACCGGGTTATGGCCTCGACGTCGGCAAAGACACGGTGACGATCCAGGTGCCGCTGGCTGCCATCGGCTTTCCGGACACCTTCAACTACGACGGGGTCACGGCCGGGCTGAAGGTCAACGCCGACCTGCACGATCCGTTGCTGTGTGTCAGTTCGGTCTGGGATGTCGCCTCCGGTGATCTCTCGTTGCCGGCCACCTGGAACGCCAAGGACAAACCCTGAACCTGAGCGGTCTTAACAGGCCTTGAGAGGTCATCCCGATGAACGAGAAAAACCTCACCCACGCCACCGGTGCGCCGGTGGTCGACAACCTCAATACCCAGACTGCCGGGCCACGCGGGCCGGCGCTGCTGCAGGACATCTGGCTGCTGGAAAAGCTCGCGCATTTCGACCGCGAGGTGATT
>JALYPE010000078.1 GCA_030856525.1 Pseudomonadota bacterium
TAGGCGACGACAACGGATTGGGGGACGACTTGGCCGTTTATTTGAGAGATAGCGGCGCGATCGTTGAGCGGGTGCTGGATCTGACCGCAGCTCGCAATCGGATCAACACGCTGCCGTCCGGCTTGTGGTTGCTTATCATCGACGCCGGGCACGATGCACCACCGATCGAGGAATTGCGTGCTGCCTGCCGCGCTCGATCTGACTTGGATCTACAATTCGTGGTGGTCGAGCATGGGCACCATCAGTCCGATATCGACCCCCGCTTTGTCGTCATTCGGCGCGGGCATCGTCGTCGGGGGCGCGTCGAAACGATGGATCTTGTCACGCTGGATGGCGATGTCATGCATCCCCAATCCTTTCTCCGGGCAGTGGCCATCGCCGCAGGACGGGTGCATGAGGAAGACGAATCGCCGCTCCCCGGCAAGATCGAGGCACCGATCACTCCCCCCTCGCGCGCGATGGCTCTACAGCAGGGCAGGTTGGTTTTGGTAGCTGAAGACAATGAAATCAACCAGAAAGTGATCCGGCAACAGCTCGCGCTGCTTGGATATGCTGCAGATATCGCCAGCGACGGTCGCGAAGCATTGAAACGCTGGGAGAGCGGTGACTATGCGTTGCTGCTCACCGATTTGCATATGCCGGAAATGGACGGCTATCAACTGACCGCCGCCATCCGCGTCGCCGAGGCCAGCAAAGTTGACAAGCGGCGCATCCCGATCATCGCCCTGACCGCCAACGCCCTCAAAGGCGAGGCCGAGCATTGCTGTACCGTTGGTATGGACGATTATTTGAGCAAGCCGGTTCAACTTACTGATTTGAAATCCATGTTAGAGGAGTGGTTGTCGACCGCCGACTCCAGTCCGAATTCAACCGTCACGCCTGCGATGCCCATCACACCTGCCATGGCGGCAGGGCAGGTGGATGTGAGTGTTCTGGAAGGGCTGGTAGGGAACGATCCGGCTGTGATCAGCGAATTTCTGCGAGATTTTCGCTCCAGTTCAGCCAGAATAGCAGTAGAGTTGCGAACCGCTTTTCAGCTGGGACAGGCGGCGGCAGTGAGTGCGGCAGCCCATAAGCTCAAATCATCAGCTCGTTCGGTTGGCGCGTTGGTGTTGGGCGAACTGTGTGCCGAAATGGAACAGGCGGGGAAGGTGGGCGACACCGAAGCACTGGCGGTGTTGTTGCTTCGCTTCGAGGCGGAAATGGTTGTTGTGGACAGATATCTTGGTTCTTTGTAAATATAATTCCGTGCCGGGAAAAAATTAGGGAGAAAAGTGATGATTGATAGAAGCATGGTAAAAATTTTGGTGCTCGACGACGAGTCATTCATGCTCAAACTACTGTCCCGTATGCTGACAAACCAGGGGTTTACATCGGTTACGCTCTGCGAGAGCGGGCGAGCCGCCCTGGATCGAGTAGATGGCGCGGATACCCGGCCGAATCTGATCCTGCTGGATCTCAATATGCCGGAAATGGACGGAATCGAATTTGTACGTCATTTGGTTGAGCGGAACTATACCGGCAGCCTCATCTTGATCAGCGGTGAAGATGAACGGATGCTGCAGACTGTCGAGAAACTGGTGCAAGCACATAAAATTACGGTGCTTGGACATATACACAAACCGGTCAAGCCGGAGGGGTTGTCCGCATTGCTTGAAAAGTGGGTACCTTCTTCACTGGATACTCCTCAGGTGGCTCAGAAAATTTACGGCGCGGAAGAGGTGCGTGCTGCCATCAAAAACGGCGAGCTGGTCAATTTCTACCAACCTAAGGTAACGGTTGCCACCGGTAAGGTAGTGGGCGTGGAGACCTTGGTGCGGTGGCGCCATCCCGTCCACGGTATGGTGCCGCCCGATCAGTTCATCGGCGTAGCTGAGGCGAATGGGCTGATTGACGACCTGACCCGGGTGGTACTCACCAGTGCGTTAACTCAAGCAAAAGCTTGGCAGGAAGCAGGACTGGTTTTGCGGGTGGCCATTAATGTGTCCATGGACAGCCTGACGTCCCTGGATTTCCTGGATTTTGTTACAGGACTTACCGCCCAAATAGGTATACTGCCCCAGGATATAGTACTAGAGGTGACGGAAAGCCAGCTGATGGGGGATGCGCGGGTTCCGCTCGAAATTCTTACCCGGCTGCGTCTGAAACGTTTTCGCCTTTCGATCGACGACTTCGGTACCGGACACTCTTCTTTGGCTCAGTTACGCGACATTCCCTTCGATGAACTCAAGATCGACCAAGGCTTCGTGCATCGCGCCTGGACCGTTGAAACGTTGCGGGCGATGTACGACGCCAGCTTGGCTTTGGCAAGGCAATTGGGCATGGAGGTCGTGGCCGAAGGGGTCGAAGACCGAGATGATTGGGATCTATTGCTCCGCACGGGATGCGATCTCGCTCAGGGGACTTTCATATCCCGGCCCATGCTGGCAGCGGATTTGTCTAGTTGGATGGAAGGCTGGCAGGAGCGGGTGCACAACGGTTTCACCAATGACATCAGCAGATGAGTCAAGTGCTTAAAAATGTTGAATTATTATAGAACTGCCTCTATAGTATTGTGTTTTCTCCAAGAATGGATGCTTTATTTGTGTGCTCGAATTCGTCGAACAGAAGCACTGTAACTACGGCAGGCT
>JALYPE010000130.1 GCA_030856525.1 Pseudomonadota bacterium
ACCTTGTACATCGGCGGCGCCTGTAAAGCAGGCTTGGCCTCCTGAACAGCAATGCCTGCGGAATCGTCGTCGTGTTCCTCCGGGCGATCTTTTTGGAGAGTCGGGCGATCCTGATTGAATGTTAGTCGAATCTGGCTGATTGCATGCATGGAAAGAAAGGTTCGTCAGTTGTGCGAATACAGTAGTGGGGACGGCTTTGAACGATTTCAACTCCGACTGCCTGGTCACCTTGACTATCAGCAAAACGGTGTTACAACCAATAGAGCCCACAGTGGGTAAAAAAGGTCCGCGGAGTCAACCTTATTTCACAGGTTCGACTGCGGATGTACTGGATGATACTCCAGTGATGGAGTCTGTTGCAGAGGGATATGAGCATGTCGGTCGGCAAGGTCAAGTGGTTCAACAACGCCAAGGGGTTCGGGTTCATTAACACCGATGCCAGAGAAGGGCGTGATGAGGATGGTTGTACCATTGATTTCTTTGCCCATTATTCGGCTATCGAAATGGACGGCTACAAAACCATCAAGGCTGGGCAGCTCGTCAATTTCGAAATCGTCCAGGGCCCTAAAGGGCTGCATGCGGTGAAAATCACCGCTGCCGAGCTAACGAGCAAACCGGCGACAAACATCGCCATTCAGACTGAGGAGGTGTCGAGCTGACATCAGCCAGTCATGAAAAAACCGCCCGAAGGCGGTTTTTTTATACGCGGTCGCTTACATATGCGAGATCAGCGCATCACCGAAACCGGAAGAAGATACCAGCTTCGCGCCGTCCATCAGACGCTCGAAATCATAGGTCACGGTCTTGGCGGAAATCGCGCCGTTGGTGCCTTTGATGATCAGATCAGCCGCTTCAGTCCAGCCCATATGACGCAGCATCATTTCGGCAGACAGGATCAGCGAACCCGGGTTGACCTGGTCCTTGCCGGCATATTTCGGCGCGGTACCGTGGGTGGCTTCGAACATGGCCACGGTGTCGGACAGGTTGGCACCCGGCGCAATACCGATGCCGCCCACTTCCGCCGCAAGAGCGTCGGAGAGGTAGTCGCCGTTCAGGTTCAGGGTCGCGATCACATCGTATTCGGCCGGGCGCAGCAGGATCTGCTGGAGCATGGCGTCGGCGATGGCATCCTTGACGACAACGTTCTTGCCGGTTTTCGGGTTTTTGAACTGCATCCACGGACCGCCGTCGAGCAGGGTCGCGCCGAACTCCTCGGCGGCCACTTCGTAGGCCCACTCCTTGAAGGCACCTTCGGTGAACTTCATGATGTTGCCTTTGTGCACGATGGTCAGCGAGTCGCGGTCATTGTCGACCACATACTGCAGGGCCTTGCGCGCCAGACGCTTGGTGCCTTCCAGGGAAACCGGCTTGACGCCGATACCGCAGTTTTCGTCGAAACGGATCTTGGTGACGCCCATTTCTTCTTTGAGGAACTTGATGACTTTGGTCGCTTCCGGCGAGCCGGCCTTCCACTCGATACCGGCATAAATGTCTTCCGAGTTTTCGCGGAAGATTGTCATGTCGACATCGCCTGGCTTCTTGACCGGGCTAGGCACGCCTTCGAACCAGCGCACCGGGCGCAGGCACACATAAAGGTCGAGTTGCTGACGCAGGGCCACGTTCAGTGAACGAATGCCGCCACCGACCGGGGTGGTCAGTGGGCCTTTGATTGAAACTACGTAATCCTTGACTGCGTCGAGGGTCTCCTGAGGTAGCCAGGTGTCCTGATCGTAAACCTGAGTCGCTTTCTCCCCGGCGTAGACTTCCATCCAGGAAATTTTGCGCTCGCCGCCGTATGCCTTCTTAACAGCAGCATCGACAACCTTGATCATGACCGGGCTGATATCAACACCAATACCATCACCCTCGATGAAGGGGATGATCGGGTTGTTAGGAACATTGAGAGAATGGTCCGCATTGACGGTGATTTTGTCGCCGACGGCTGGAACCTGAATCTTCTTGTATCCCATGCTGAACTCCATTGTTTGGATTGAACATCTGGCTTCGTCCGAGCGTACCCCAGTTGAATCAGCACGCAAACCCTATGTTCCACCCATCTGCCGCAAAGCTGCGACGTTCGCGACGTACAAGCCTGAAAGCAAAGGGAAAAGCGCCAAACTCAAGCACGTTCGACGACTCTACGCGCCCCGCTGCCCTGCGACCTTTAGACCAATGGACGAGAATGGTTACCTATGAACCATCGGCAGATTGCCAGCTACCTATGTATAATGCCGCCCGCTGACCACAGAGTCACGACGGCCGACCTCTCTACGACGAGACTTCCAGCCTGAAAAGCAGGACTGTTATCGCAGTCCACCCGCTTGCCGCTCGACTGATGCACCCAACATCACCGCGCACAAATCTCGACA
>JALYPE010000859.1 GCA_030856525.1 Pseudomonadota bacterium
CCGGAAAGGATGTTCCCGTGCTCTTTCTTACGGCGCGAGACCGTGTTGAAGATCGAGTAAAGGGGCTTGAACTCGGAGCTGATGATTACCTGATTAAACCCTTCGCATTTTCTGAATTGCTGGCCCGTGTCAGAACGTTGCTGCGTCGGGGTAACGGGGCTCCCTCGCAAACCTATATGAAATTGGCTGATCTGGAGGTGGACCTGCTCAAGCGTCGTGCCATTCGTGGAGGTAAGCGCATAGATCTCACGGCGAAAGAGTTTGCGTTGCTTGAGCTGTTGCTACGACGTCGAGGGGAGGTGCTGCCAAAGTCACTTATCGCCTCCCAGGTTTGGGATATGAACTTCGACAGCGATACCAATGTTATCGAGGTTGCAGTGAGAAGATTGAGAGCCAAGATAGATGACGACTTTGAGGTCAAGTTGATTCATACCTCAAGGGGAATGGGTTACATGCTCGACGCACCTGATTCGGAGTCGGAATGAACCGGATGTCCCTGACGACTCGCATGAGTTTGATGTTCATGCTCGCGGTAACGGCCGTACTCACCGTTGCCGGACTCAGTTTCAATAACCTCAGCCGGCATCACTTCAAGATGCTGGATCAGCAGGCGCTGAACGAAAAACTCCATTCGACTCAAAGAATTCTGACCGGGTTGAACAGCGTTGATCAATTTAGTGATGTTAAGCCTGAGCTGGAGGCGCTGCTTGGCGCTCATCGTGATTTGACTGCCCTGATAATCGATGGTGGCGGCAAAATACTGTTTGCTGATCCTGGCCCCGTCGATGTTCCGGAGGAATTCCGCACAATCCCAAACAACAACGTCTGGGAGTGGCGAGATCAAGAGCAGATGTTCCGTGGAGTGACGGCACAAGCCGTTGTGACGGGACAAGACAAGCCATTGACTGTCATGTTGATCTTTGACGTTACCCAGCACATGTCCTTTTTCGAGACGCTTGAGCGATGGTTTTGGATAGGGCTGGTGATCAGCGCGCTGGTCAGTGCGGCGCTGGGCTGGATGGTCGCAAGCAGTGGCCTGCGGCCTATTCGCCAAGTCACTCAGGTCGCGGCCTCGATGTCAGCTAAATCACTCAAAGAACGGATTCCCTTAGCACCGGTTCCCAAAGAGCTTCAGCAAATGGTGCTGTCATTCAACGCGATGTTATCTAGGTTGGACGATGCGTTTGTTCGCTTATCGAATTTCTCTGCGGACATTGCTCACGAGTTACGGACCCCCGTCAGCAACTTGATGACCCACACGGAGGTGGTGCTTTCAAGAAAAAGGAATATCGAGGACTACGAAGACAACCTCTACTCAAATCTTGATGACTTGAAGCGTATGGGGCGAATGATTGATGACATGCTTTTTCTGGCGAAGTCTGACAATGGGCTGATCACGCACGAGAACAAACCGATAGACCTCGTGGAAGTCGTAGAGAAATTGCTCGAATACTACCGCCTGCTGGCAGATGAGCGCGGCATTGAGCTCAAGGTTTCAGGAAGGGGCAGTGTTCGTGGTGATGTTCTTATGCTCCACAGAGCCATTTCTAATCTGCTCTCAAATGCGCTGCGCTACACCTATGAAGGGAAGTCCATCAGTGTCGATATTCAGCAGAAGGAGACGTCGGTATTGGTCGTTGTGGAGAACTATGGAGAGCCCATTGCTCCCGAACACCTTGAAAAGCTGTTCGATCGTTTTTATCGCGTGGACCCTGCTCGGCGAGAAGGCAGTCCAAGCAACGCAGGACTAGGTCTGTCGATTACCCGATCAATAATTGAAGCGCATGATGGCAAGATATGGTGTACGTCCTTTGACGGAAAAACGGCCTTTCATCTAGAGTTTCCTAGTGTTGACTTGCAGGTCAGCTGATCAACGGCGCATTTGTGATCAACGGCGATCTCTCAGGCTACGCCCAGCGTCCGCTTTCGTTATTTTTGAATGAGTGAAAACCCAGGTATCGCGGGCACGCGGTCTCGTCTTTACGTCCCGCTACGCCCCGCCAATTCGAGGCCGAACACCGCGTCAAGCTGACTGAAATGTAATCGAACAGTTTGCGTTCGTGTGGCATCGTGTTCTTGCACTGTGACGTTGGGGCCTAGTGAGTTTCTAGTGTTCAACCTGCCCTAGAACACGGAGGCTGCTAGCTAATCATCAGCGGTTTTAACAAGAATCGAAAAGTAAAAACTAGATATTCCCAAACAAACCTCAAATCAACAGCTCTTGCTGTGAGGAGTCTTGCATGTCATTCCTTAAAACTACGACCGTAGCTGTTGCACTTACCGCTGGTTTGCTTCTGAGCGCAGTTGCTCAAGCACATCCAAAGCTCCTTTCTTCCACTCCGGCAGAAGGCGCGGATGCGGCGGCCCCTTCGAAAATTGAACTGCACTTTTCAGAGAACCTCACCACTCAGTTTTCCGGTGCAAAACTGATCATGACCGATATGCCCGGCATGCCGAACTCCCCAATGGGTGTTAAAGCCGCCGTAGCTGGTGGCGGTGATCCAAAAACAATGGTGATTACACCGGCAGCACCTCTGACCACCGGTACCTACAAAGTCGAATGGCGTGCTGTCTCCTCGGACACTCACCCGATCACCGGCAACTTCTCATTCAAAGTGAAATGATTTATGAGCGACTCAATAAATATTGTGGTTCGCTTTGCTCTCTATTTCGACCTGATGCTGTTATTCGGATTGGCAATTTTCGGCTTATACAGCCTCAGGGAAAAGGAAAGAGTATCGGGCACGGTCTTGAATTTTGAGTCGCTTCTTTACGGTACTTCTGTTGCAGGTGTAGCCCTATCCCTTGTCGCCATGTTGTTGCTTGCGAAAGCAATGAGCGGTGTGTCGGAGCTTATGGAGCTGCATCACCATATTTTTGAAATGGTCCTCATGGGGACCGATGTCGGGTTGACCTGGATGGTCCGAATAGCTGCCTTGGTGATGGCAATTATTGGTGTGGCGTTGAACAAGCGATTTCCGACACTCAGTCTCTGGATCGTCACCGTATGCGGAGCGATTGCGTTGGCGACGTTGGCTTGGACAGGGCACGGCGCGATGGATGAAGGCAGCCGACGCTACTGGCATTTCATCACCGATATATTCCATCTTTTAGCCGCAGGTGGCTGGTTGGGTGCTCTATTGGCATTTGCTCTGCTGCTGCGGTTGAAATCGCTAAAGGGCGAACAAGAAGCTCGAATTCTTGCACGGGTGCTGACTGGTTTTGAATCGGCCGGTGGAGTGATTGTTGCGATCATAAGCGTTACGGGCGTCGTGAATTACCTGTTTATCGTTGGCCCAAACCTCGATGAAGTGATGCTGAGTACTTATGGCCAGCTGCTGTTTTTGAAAATATTGCTCTTTGCTGGGATGATCGTTTTAGCCACGCTGAACCGCTTTCACCTAAGTCCGGTATTGGAGCGGTCAGTTCGAAATGGAGAATACTCTACCGCAGTCAATGCCTTGCGCCGCAGCATGAAACTCGAGTTTTTATTGGCAATCATCATAATTTGTCTTGTCGCATGGTTAGGCACTTTAAGTCCGGAAATGGAAATGAGCGCGGAATAGAGTTGGTGACAGGCGACTAAGGAGTCTAGAAGGTGAATTGTAAGGGCCTTATCCACCGGCTACACTCCAACGCATGAAACGCTACTTACGGTTTTGCCTACTTTTCCTGATTAGCCTGGCGCTCCCCCTCAGCGGGGTGGCGGGTGTTCAGGCGCCGACTGAGCCGTGCCCCATGAAAACCATGGGCATGGCGATGATGGACGGCATGGGTCAAGACTGCTGCCATGACATGAAAAGTCCTACCGAGCACGGCAAACCCTGTAAGCCAGGCCAGGAGTGCAAGACTGGTGGCATGCTGGAAGTCTTCATCATCAAGCCTCCTGTCACCTTATCCAGCCCCCTCGTACTGTCCTTCTCCCTAGACTCCCATCCGGTACAAACCCCGTCAGGGGTATGGCGACCGCCCCGCAATTGATTCCTGTACCACACTGAGCCTCATTCCGCGTTAGCGGAATGGCATATCTGCGTGCATGTCTGATGAAGCGCGCAGTGGATCATCACAGGAATCGTGAACATGAACTCCAAGTGCTATTGCACAGGGTGGTCCCTCGTGGCCGGCCTGGCGGCAAGCGTACTGGCATTGCCGAGTCTCGCTGCCGCATTGACCCTCGATGAAGCTTTGCAGCTGGCTGAGAACAATGCGCCGTCGCTGACTGCACAAGACGCGAAAATTCAGGCCGCCAGTAGTGCGGCCATCCCCGCTGGTGAACTACCCGATCCCAAGTTGCTGCTGGGCGTGCAGAACTATCCCATTGGGGGCCCGGATCGCTGGAGCATCGACCAAGACTTCATGACTATGCAAATGGTCGGAATAAGTCAGGAGATGCCCAACAGCGCCAAGCGCAAAGCCCGAGTCGAGGTCGCTGATGCGGCCATTGACCGCGCCGCCGCCGAGCGCCAGGTCGAACGTCTAAAGGTTCGTCAGGCCACGGCGCTGGCCTGGATCAACAGCTACTCAGTCGAGCGTAAAGACGCACTGTTCCAGGATTTCTACAAAGAAAACCGTCTGCTGGCCGATACCGTCCGTGCACAAATTGCCGGCGGACGCGCTCAACCTGCTGATGCAGTAACGCCCAAACAGGAAGCGGCACAACTGGAGGAGCAGCAAGACGATCTCATTCGCCAGAGAGCGCAGGCCCGAGCGGCCTTGAAGCGCTGGATTGGACCAGCCGCCAACGACAAACCTGTGGGCAACTTGCCGGAGTGGCCCGTCGATACCTCAAGCTACTCCCATAAACTGCAACACCATCCCGAATTGGCAGCGTTTGCGCCAATGACCCGCGAAGCGCAAGCCAAGGTCCATGAAGCCGAAGCGGAAAAACAGTCGGATTGGAGCTGGGAAGTCGATTATCAGCATCGTGGCCGACAGTTCGGCGACATGGTCAGTGTGCAATTTTCATGGGATCTACCGCTGTTTCCTGACTCTCGGCAAAACCCAAAAATTGCGGCCAAGCGCGCGGAGCTGAACCAGCTTGAGGCCGAGCGTGACGCTCTCTCACGCGAGCACACCCAGCAACTGGAGGACGAGCTGGCCGACTATGAACGCTTGAATCGTGCCGTACATCGAACCCAGGACAGTCTTTTGCCACTGGCCAGGGAAAAGGTTGAGCTCAGTATGGCCAGCTACCGCGCCGGCAAGGGCGATTTGAGCTCCGTCGTGGCCGCTCGGCGCGAGCTCATCGAAGCCCGCCTCAAACAAATCGACGTGGAAGAGCAGCGAGCGCTGACCAATGCGCGTCTGTATTTCGCTTACGGGGAGTCCAGCCAATGAACCTTAGAAAGTGGAACAGGGCATTGTTGGTAGGCATCTCGCTGATGTTGGGTGTCGCCGGTGGTTACTGGTTCGCACAGCAGGGAATGAGCGAAGTACCTGGTGCAGCCCCGGAGCAGAGCCTCACCTCTCCGGACGAACGCAAAGTTCTGTATTGGTACGACCCAATGTACCCACAACAGAAATTCGATAAGCCGGGTAAGTCGCCCTTCATGGACATGCAAATGGTTCCTCAGTACGCTGATATCAAAGGGGAAAGCGCCGCCGTTCGCATTGATCCAAGCCTGACTCAGAACCTCGGTGTGCGACTGGCTACCGTCAGTCGAGGTGTGTTTGCTTCGAGTCTGGACGTTGTCGGCGTGTTGGCCTTCAACGAGCGTGACGTCGCCGTCATTCAAGCCCGTACGACGGGTTTCGTCGAGCGCGTATATGCCCGTGCTCCTGGCGACGTGATCAAGGCCAATGCCGCCTTGGCGGATATTCTGGTGCCGGAATGGGCGGCTGCCCAAACAGAGTTCCTTGCCCTCAAGCGCAGCGGCGATGCTGATCTGTTGGCTGCGGCCCGCCAGCGACTGAGGCTCACCGGGATGCCGACTGCGTTGATCACTCAGATAGAGCGCAGTGGCAAACTCCAACCAAACCTGACCCTCACCAGCCCTATCAGTGGCGTGCTGCAAGAGCTCAATGTACGCGAGGGTATGACGGTGGCCGCTGGCGAGACACTGGCACGCGTTAACGGTTTGAGTAGCATCTGGCTGGCCCTGGCTGTTCCGGAGACTGAATCTGGATCGATCCTAAAGGGGCAATCGGCAGAGGCGCGTTTGCCCGCGTTCCCTGGGGTTGTGCTCAAGGGCGTCGTCAGCGCGATTCTTCCGGAAACCAATCCGGATAGCCGCACCCTTCGCGTACGCGTCGAGTTACCTAACCCAGAAGGCCGTCTCAGGCCGGGTATGACTGCACGAGTGAGCCTCAATCGTTCAACGGAGCAAAGTGTGTTGTGGGTGCCGAGCGAGGCCGTCATTCGCACCGGCCGACGTGCCTTGGTAATGCTTGCCGAAGACGCTGGTCGCTATCGTCCCGTAGAGGTGCAACTCGGGCAGGAAAGCGATGGCAAGACGGCGATATTGAAAGGTCTGGAAGAGGGCCAGAAGGTTGTTTCCTCTGGCCAGTTCCTGCTCGACTCGGAGGCCAGTCTTAAGGGCATTGTTGCCCGCTCAGAGGAAGAGTCACCACCCAGCGGAGCAGCCTCCAGCTTTCATGAAGCCGATGGGCAGATCGTTGAGATCAACGATAAAGAAGTCACGCTTGCCCATGGTCCCTTCAAAACGCTGGGCATGCCGGGTATGACGATGACGTTCCCACTCGCCAACCCGGCGCTGATGCAGGGCCTCAAAACGGGCGACAAGGTCCGGATTGTGGTGAGTCAAACCGACGATGGTTTACGTGTCGAGCGCCTGGCCAAATCGGGGGGCCAGCCATGATTGCTGCCCTGATTCGTTGGTCGGTGGCCAACCGATTTCTGGTATTGCTGGCGACACTGTTCGTCACGGCTTGGGGCATCTGGTCGGTGCAGAGCACGCCCATCGATGCGCTACCTGATCTCTCCGATGTTCAGGTGATCATCCGCACCCCGTATCCGGGACAGGCACCGCAGATTGTCGAGAATCAGGTGACCTATCCGTTGGCGACCACCATGCGCTCGGTGCCAGGCGCAAAGACGGTGCGTGGTTATTC
>JALYPE010000154.1 GCA_030856525.1 Pseudomonadota bacterium
TTCCAGCATCGCGCAGATCGAGGAAGTGCTGTCGGTGGCAGGGTTGATGCCGATCATTGCGTCACCGTTGCCGTAGAGCAACCCGTCCAGAATGCTCGCGGCAATGCCGGCCGGTTCATCCGTTGGGTGATTGGGCTGCAGGCGCGTGGACAAGCGACCACGCAGCCCCATCGTGCCGCGAAACTTCGTGACTACGCGGATTTTCTGCGCCACCAGCACCAGGTCCTGCACGCGCATTATTTTCGAAACAGCGGCGACCATTTCCGGCGTCAGCCCGGGCGCGAGGGCGCGCAGGCTCTGTTCATCGGCCGCATCACTGAGCAACCAGTCGCGAAAACCGCCGACGGTGAGGTGGCTGACAACGCCGAAAGCTTGTTTGTCGTGGGTGTCGATGATCAGACGGGAAATTTCATCGGCTTCATAAGGAATCAGCATTTCCTGTAGGAAATGGGTCAGCGGAATGTCAGCCAGCGCCATCTGCGCTGCGACGCGTTCGCCATCGTTGAGGGCGGCAATGCCCGCGAGGAAGTCTCCCGAACGAGCTGGGCTGGCCTTGGCCATGACGTCCTTGAGGCTGTCGAAGCGATGGGTCTGGTTGCCGACCGTGTGCGCAAAACTGGCCATACAGATTCTCCGTGACGGCGCAGCGCGGGGCTGCGCCGTGTTGTCCGGCGGTTAGTGCAAGGCTTCTTCGGCTTGCTGAATCGCCGCGAATTCTTCTTCGGGGGTGCCTGCTACCAAGTGATGCCGGCTGTAGAAAGCAAAGTAAGCAATTAGCACTCCATAGATGATGGCTGCGCCGATGACCACCCGCGGATCCACGAGGAACCCCGCAATCACCGCAATGCAGGCCAACACCAGCGCGACGCCCGAGGTGAAGATCCCGCCCGGCGTGCGGTACGGTCGATCCATTTTGGGGCGGCGAATGCGCAGAGTGATGTGCGCGGCCATCATCATGACGTAGGAAATGGTCGCGCCGAACACGGCCACCAGAATCAGCAAATCACCCTGACCGGTGAGCGACAGGCCAAAACCGATGATGCCCGGAATGATCAGCGCCAGCACCGGGGCCTTGTTCTTGTTGGTCTCGGACAATTTGCGCGGCAGATAACCGGCGCGGGACAGGGCGAAAATCTGCCGTGAATAGGCGTAGATGATCGAGAAGAAGCTGGCGATCAGCCCGGCCAACCCGACCAGATTGACGAAGTGGCCCATCCAGGTAGAACCGCCATAAGCCTTGCTCAAAGCTTCGACCAGCGGGTTGCCCGACGTCAGCAACGCGTTCGCGCCCGCACCGCCGGGACCGATCACCAGAATCAGCAAGGCAAACGTCACCAGCACCAGCATGGCACCGATCAGCCCGCGTGGCAGGTCGCGTTTCGGGTTTTTGGTTTCTTCAGCGGCCAGCGGTACGCCTTCTACAGCGAGGAAAAACCAGATCGCGAAGGGAATCGCGGCCCACACACCGACGTAGCCGAACGGCAGGAAACTGCTGGCCCCCCTGGCTTCGGTGACCGGGATGTCGAGCAGGTTGGCGACGCTGAAGTGCGGCACCATCGCCACCAGAAACACGGCCAAGGCCAGCGCCGCCACGGCGGTGATAACAAACATCAGCTTGAGCGCTTCGCCGACCCCGAAAATATGGATGCCGATGAAAATGATGTAGAAGGCCAGGTAAATCATCCAGCCACCGATGCCGAACAGCGACTCGCAATAGGCGCCGATAAACACGGCGATGGCGGCGGGGGCGATGGCGTATTCGATGAGGATGGCGGTGCCGGTGAGAAATCCGCCCCAAGGGCCGAACGCGCTACGGGCAAAGCCGTAGCCGCCGCCGGCGGTAGGGATCATGGAGGACAATTCCGCCAGGGAAAAACACATGCACAAATACATGGTGGCCATCAGCAACGTGGCGAGGAACATGCCGCCCCAGCCGCCTTGCGCCAGGCCGAAGTTCCAGCCCGCGTAATCGCCGGAGATGACGTAGGCCACGCCGAGGCCGACCAGCAGGACCCAGCCTGCCGCACCTTTTTTCAGTTCGCGTTGCTGGAAATATTCTGTGCCGACTTTTTCGTAGTCGACCGAGGAGCCGGTCGCCGGGTTGCCAGGGAGTTCGCTGGGCATGGGATTCACCGTTTTTTATTGTTTTGAACCACAGGTT
>JALYPE010000176.1 GCA_030856525.1 Pseudomonadota bacterium
TTCAGGCGTCGCAGTAGACAGCAGCCACAGCACCAGGAAAAACGCCATCATCGCCGTCGCAAAGTCCGCGAAGGCGATTTTCCAGGCGCCCCCGTGATGCCCACCGGCGATGCGCTTGATGCGCTTGATGATTATCGGCTGGTTATTTTCCATTTTTTAGCGCCCGCGCACCGCTTGTTCCAACTCGGCGAAGCTGGGACGGTGTGCCGGGTACAGAACCTTGCGACCGAATTCCACCGCCAGTGACGGCGGCATGCCGGAGGCCGACGCGACCAGCGAGGCCTTGATGGCTTCGTAAATGTTCAACTCTTCCTTGGCATCGTGAGCCAGGGAAGTGGCCAGCGGACCGAAAAAACCGTACGCCGCGAGGATACCGAAGAAAGTCCCCACCAACGCCGCACCCACGTGCAGGCCGATGGAATTCTGGTCGCCATCGCCCAAAGAAGCCATGGTCACTACGATCCCCAATACCGCCGCGACGATACCGAAACCGGGCATGGCGTCGGCAATGCCGTTCACCGCGTGGGATGGATGCTCGAGATCTTCCTTGAGGCTGTAGAGTTCCATGTCGAACAGACCTTCCAGCTCATGCGGGGCCATGTTGCCGGACGACATGATGCGCAGGTAATCGCAGATGAACGCGGTCATGCGATCGTCTTTGAGCACGGACGGGTACTTGGCGAAAATCGGGCTCGCCGAGGCGTCTTCGATATCGCCTTCGATCGCCATCATGCCTTCGCGGCGGCTTTTGTTGAGGATCTCGTAAATCAAACCCAACACTTCGAGATAAAAGGCGTGATTGAATCGCGAGCCGAACATGCTCAAGGATTTCTTGAGCACGTGCATGGTCATGTAGCCGGGGTTGGCTTGCAGGAATGCACCAAGGGCCGCACCACCGATGATCAGCACTTCGAAGGGCTGGATCAGGGCGGCAATCTTGCCGTGTGAGAGCACGTATCCGCCAAGCACACTCGCGAATACGACGATGATGCCGATTATTTTAGCCATAGGTAGGGGAGCACTTACTGAGTCGGGTTCAAGGTCATATTCGGAAGCTGAAAAATCTCTTCTTCTCCTTATCGGCAAAACTGCGCCAGACTATAGCCCGTTCAGGCGAAAAGCCAATTTGGCCCACTCCGGGCATCGGTAAAGCAGACGAAGATTGCGTCCAACCATGGCTAATGAAACGAACGTTACAACGCCGAAACCGAGCACACTCGAAGGCTGGATCAAGCTGCTCGACAGCGTTCGCCTGCCGGTTCCGCAAGCCAGCCACGACCGTGTTTGCAAGGCCATTGGCGACCATCGCAGTTCGCTGCGCGATATCGCCGACCTGATGCAGGAGAGCCCTGCCCTGGCGTTGAGCGTGATTCGTGAAGCCAATCGGCACACGCATGGCAGCATGACCGAGCCGGCGGAAAATCTTGAAGTGGCGATCAATCGCTTGGGCCTCAAGCGTACGGAAGAACTGCTCGCACGCCTGCCGGCCCAGCCTCAATCGGAAATCCCCATCGCCCTTCGCCAACTGCAATTGATCAGCCAGCACGCGACTCAGCAAGCCAATGGTTTTTTCGCTGCACGCCTGGCGCGGTTGTGGCAGGACATTCACTGGGGCAGCCTGCTGTTTCTTTCGCCGCTGTGGCCGATGGCGCTGACTCACCCCAAGTTGCTCGAAGAATGGGAACTACGGGTCATTCATAAAGGTGAATCGGCGCGCAAGGTCGAGCAACAGCTGTTCGGCGTGCGTCTGCTGGCCATTTGTCAGGCACTGGTGGACGTCTGGCACCTGCCGATCTGGGTGCAGCAGGGTTATCGGCTGTTGCTCAGCGAGCAGCGTGAATTGGTCAAAGTGCTGCGCATTGCGCGGGACAGCGATCATCCGCTGCGCCAGCAAAACCGCCTCGACGACGACCCGACCCTGCGCCGTTGGCTCAATCAGCCAGCCAGTACCGTGTTGCTGGCCAACGGCCTGGCACTGTCGGCGCAACAGGCCTGGGACAGCCCCCACAGTGAGCGCTGGCAATACCTGACCAGTCTCTATCTGCAAGTGCCTATGGACGATGTTCTTCAGCAGTTGCACCAACAAGCCGCCAACAGCGCGCGCCAGCATGCCATGCCCGATCTCTGGCACCCGGCCGCTGCCCTGCTCTGGCCAACGGGTACTCACCGCGTCCATCCCGGCATGCGGCCCGCTGCGGCGCCGAGTTCTGTCGACCTGGCACAGTGGCGCAAAGAATGTGCCGAGCTGTTGCTCGAGCCGAGTCGTTTTACCAATGCCATGCACCTGACCTCCTCTGCCCGCGATGCACTGGTGGCCTGCGGCATGCGACGAGTGATGATTTTGATGGCCGACCGCACGCACGCCAATTTGCGCGTGCACCAGATCGCCGGTTTGCCAAAAGACGCCGCCAACCTGAATTTTGTGGTGAGCCAGAGCAAGGTGTTGCAACGCCTGCTCTCGCAACAGGCGCAGGTACGTCTGACACCGCACAACACGGCGCAATTTTCCGCGCTGATGCCGGCCGGCCTGCGCTCACAATTTGCTGGCGAACACTTGCTGATGCGCTCACTGGTCAACAATGACCGCGTGATCATGATCGTGGTGGCTGATCAGGGCGGCGGGCCGTTCTGCGAGATTACCGTGCAGGCCTTCGGCAAAACCGCGCAGTGCATCGAGAAGGCCTTGCACAGCTTTAGCCACCGGGGCCAATGACCCTGCGTTACAATCCCCACTTTTGTGCTCTGGAGACCTCACATGTCTGACTTCTCTGGCTTGGCCCTGGTGATCGAGCCGCGCGACCTGCTCGCCCGCCTCGACGCCCGCGAGCTGATTCTGGTCGACCTGACCAGCAGCGCCCGCTATGCCGAAGGGCATATTCCCGGCGCGCGTTTTGTTGATCCCAAACGCACGCAGCTCGGCCAGTTGCCGGCGCCCGGCCTGATGCCGCCGCCGGCCGCTCTCGAAGCGCTGTTCGGTGAACTGGGCCATCACAAGGACGCGGTGTACGTGGTCTATGACGACGAAGGCGGCGGCTGGGCCGGCCGGTTCATCTGGCTGCTGGATGTCATCGGCCACAAAAATTACCATTATGTGGATGGCGGCCTGCTCTCGTGGCTGGCGGAAGGCTTGCCACTGTCGACCGAAGTGCCTGCCGCGGCCGGCGGCCCAGTGAGCCTGACCCTGCACGATGAACCCACCGCCACTCGCGAATACCTGCAAAGCCGTCTTGGCGCCGCCGACCTGGCCGTGTGGGATGCTCGCGGGCCGCTGGAATATTCCGGTGAAAAAGTCCTCGCTGCCAAGGCAGGGCACATTCCCGGCGCGGTCAATTTCGAATGGACCGCGGGCATGGATCAGGCGCGCCAACTGCGCATCCGCACCGACATGTCGCAGATCCTCGAGCAACTCGGGATCAGCAAAGACAAAGAAATCATTACCCACTGCCAGACCCATCATCGCTCTGGCTTCACTTATCTGGTGGCCAAATCCCTCGGTTATCCGCGGGTTAAAGGCTACGCCGGCTCGTGGGGCGAATGGGGCAACCATCCCGACACCCCTGTAGAGATTTAGGTTTTTAAAGGACCGTTCATGAAGAAGCGTTTGTTTATCCTCAGCCAATACCTGCTGCCCCATCACCTGCTTTCGCGATTGGCCGGCTGCATTGCCGAATGCCGCGTGCGCTGGTTCAAGAATGCCTTCACCGCGTGGTTCGCCAAGCGTTATCAGGTGGACATGTCGCAGGCCCTGGTCGAAGACCTGACCGCCTATGAGCATTTCAACGCATTTTTCACCCGTGCCCTGAAAGACGGCGCGCGTCCGCTGGACCCAACGCCAGGCGCGATTCTCAGCCCGGCCGACGGCGCCGTCAGCCAGCTCGGCCCGATCGAGCACGGTCGCGTGTTCCAGGCCAAGGGCCACAGCTTCAGCGTGCTGGAATTGCTCGGTGGCGATGCGGCCAACGCGGCACCGTTCATGGGCGGCGATTTTGCGACGATCTACCTGTCGCCGAAGGACTATCACCGCGTGCACATGCCGCTGGCCGGCACCCTGCGCGAAATGGTCTACATTCCGGGCCGGATCTTCTCGGTCAACCAGACCACGGCCGAAAACGTTCCCGAACTCTTCGCCCGCAACGAGCGTGTCGCGTGCATCTTCGACACCGAACGTGGACCGATGGCGGTTGTGCTGGTCGGCGCAATGATTGTGGCGTCGATCGAGACTGTGTGGGCGGGTCTGGTCACACCGCCAAAACGCGAACTGAAAACCTTCCGCTATGACGAAGCCGCCCGTGCGCCGATCCACCTGGAAAAAGGTGCAGAGCTGGGTCGCTTCAAACTCGGCTCGACGGCGGTCGTGCTGTTCGGCCCGGATCAGGTGAAATGGGCGCAAGAGCTGGCAGCCGGTTCGCCGGTCCAGATGGGTCAGGGCCTCGGCCTGCCGCACGCCTGACTTCACCAACGTTGCGGTCCCAAGTACGGGGTGCCGCAGGCTGTGATCGTTTGATCTTCGCTTTAAATGCAAAAGATCGCAGCCTGCGACAGCTCCTACCGTTCCGATTCTGCTATGGTTTTCGGCATGAATGACACAAGTCCCCATCTCCTGCTACGAGCGCCGATCCCGACGCAAACGCGTCTGTCGTTCTGCGAAGCCACGCCGCGCGATCTGAAACGCTGGATCGCCAACCTGCCCAAAGCCAATATCGGCGAGACCGCTCGCCTGCTTTACCAGAGCTTGAGCGAACTCAACCAGCTGCTGACGCCCAGCGACAACCGCTTGCAAATGCTCGAATTGCTGCGGCCCGAGGTGTATTACGTCTGCAAGCACCTGGAGCGGCATTTCCTGCACCAGGCGATTGTACTCGACGACCGTTCGCGCAAGATTGCCAACCTGTGCCAGGCGCTGCAGAGTCACTTGGCGATTGGCTATAAACAGATCATCGTGCGCACTGCGCCGCGCTTCAGCAAGGACCGTACAGCCTTGCTGACGCAGGCGCTGCAACGAGCGATTCACTGCCTCAACGGCCCGCTGATCCGCGCCTCCCAGCTGTATTCCCCGGTGCCGGAAGGCTTGTGGCTGGACCTGCACCAGCTTTATCGAATTGCCTGCACTCATCGACTTCAGCATGTTAGCGTGCGGGATGAGCTGGCCAGCCAGACTCATCAACTGAGCGTCGAACAGACTTATGTGGCAGCACTGCTGCTGGGCGCTGCGCGCTGCAATCAGTTGCGCCAGAACCAGATTGCGCGGCTGGCAGAAGTGCTGGAACCGTGGAGTCAGCGGCTCAAGCTGCAACCGGAAAAGCCCGCCGCCGGCCTGTTCGCTGTCGCCCCGGACCTCGATATCGGGCCGCGCTACCGAACAAAATTTCGTGCCGAGCAGCAGGAGACATTGCTCGGTATCGATCCGCAGCCGCTGGTCGCGGCCATCGAAGCCCACCTGCACAAAACCGACAGTGACACGCCGCTGCAGGTGCCGGCTGGCTTGACCCCGGACACGTTGCAGCACCTGCATGCAGCTTGGGGCCAGGCAGCCGAACGCAGCTTTCAGCGCACGGCCAGCCAAGGCACGTTGAATGTGTGCGTGGGCATGAGCGCGCTGCATTTCTATCTGGGTGGCCAACGCTCCTTCAGCGACATCCTGAAAAACCCCGTATCCCGTCCTGCGCACTTCGCCGCGACATTGCCGACCAGTCGGGAAAAGGATCAATGGAGCCATG
>JALYPE010000192.1 GCA_030856525.1 Pseudomonadota bacterium
CTATTACTCAGTGCAACTGATCGACGCCTACACGCAGAATTTCGCCTACCTCGGCACGCGGAGCACCGGTAATAACGGCGGTCGATTCGTGATTGCCGGACCGGACTGGCAGGGTCAGCAACCCAGGGACATCGATAACCTGCTGCGCAGTGAAACCAATATCGCCTACGCGCTTTATCGCACGCAGCTGTTTGATACAGAAGACCTGAGCAAGGTCAAAGACATCCAGGCCGGCTATATCGTTGAAACGCTGAGCCACTACCTGAAACAGGAGGCCCCGCCGTCCGCTCCAAGCGTTGATTGGCCAAAACCCGCGCCCACCATGAGCGACACCCCTGACCTGTTCCGCTACCTGAATTTCATGCTGACATTCGCTCCGCCTCAGGACGCTGAAAAACCGTTACTGGCGCGTTTCAAAGAGATCGGCATCGAGGCCGGCAAGCCCTTCAATGTCACTGATCTGAGCCCCGATCAGCGCCAGGCACTGGAAGACGGTATCGCTGAAGCCAAGGCGGAATTCGCTACGTTCAAGAAAGCCCGGATCGATACTCACCAGATCACCAGCGGTGATTTTTTCGGCTCACGCGATCATCTCAAAGGTAATTATCTGTACCGCTACGCGGGCGCCAATATGGGGATTTTCGGCAATTCTTCCGAAGAGGCTGCCTACATCGGCTATTTTGCTGACAAGGAGGGCCAGCCGTTAGACGCCTCCAAAAGGAGTTACACCCTGCGGTTTGACAAGGACGCCCTGCCCCCGGCCGAGGCGTTCTGGTCATTGACGATGTACGACGGCAAAAACAAACTGCTGGTAGCCAACCCGCTGAACCGCTACCTGATCAATTCGCGAATGATGCCGGAGCTGTCCATGGATACCGACGGTGGTCTGACACTTTACGTGCAACGCGACGCGCCGGCCGAGGCGCTGCAGAGCAACTGGCTGCCGGCGCCGGACGGGCCATTTTTTGGGGTGTTACGGCTGTACCTGCCGAAACCTGAGGTAGCCGATGGACGATGGAAAATGCCGTTGCTGACAGCGGGTAGTCGCCCGGAATGAGAGCTGGCTTCCACAGGAAGCAAGCCTCCTCCGGGCGACCTTTCGAAAATTGACGCTACAGCTCAGAGCATCATTTGGATTTCAGCTTCAAGTACGACTGGTGCATGTCTGACGCCCAGCCATCGATCACGGCTTTCACATCATCGGCCTTCATGACCTGAGCCTCATTCTCCAGCGGCTTGCCAGTGCCTTTACGCACCACTTGGGCAACAACGTTGTTGTTGCCGCCATCGAGGAACACCGCTTCGGTGGCCAGATCGGTTTCCTGGTCACGAATACCGCTGGCCGTGCTCACTGCTGCCGCCACCAGAGCAATCGGAATCACTTCGTAGGGTTTGAGACCTTCGGTCTTGCTGCTGACTGCCGTGATAGCGGCACGCACCACGAGCACGCCAGGGCCCGGACCCGCAGCCAGCGGAAGTGTCGAGCTGATTTCGCGTTTGAGCGCTTGGTCGTAGTAACTGGTGATACCGTTCAGCGTTGCTTGGGGAATTTTTGCGGTCGGCTGAGGCTTTGGATAGAGCTGAGTTGGCTCGACGTAGACGCTGGTGAATTTGTCAATGTCGATTTTCGGGTCGATCCAGCGCATTACCGTGGCACCCGAAGGTGACTTGGTTTCGCGCAGTTGACTGTAGTCCTTGAGAAAGCCGGAGTACTCGTCTGGATCAACCACCTTGCTTGAGCAACCCACCATTCCAATTGAGGCCATGCACAGGGTGCTCATCATCACTACTAGCTTCATGCTGTAACTCCTGGGTCGACAATCGTCTGCAGACGGGTGTTACAGGTATAGCCAATCCGGAGATTTTTGTTTTGAAAATCAAAAAATTCATCTAAAGGAGCACACACCTGCACACCCAGCACTTGGTTTACCCGCGGTCATCAACCGCGCTCGCGGGGAATCAGACTCTGCAACTGCTGGGCGAGGAAGTTCGCATCAAAAGAAAACGTGTCAGGGTCTTTCAAACCGTTGGTTTTACGCCATTGCCAGCTGTTCGACGGCGGCTGACAGACCAGCGAGATGCTGCCATAACGCGCGGCGGTCAGGCCCATCACGGCCAGCGAAATCTGGCCGGCGGAACCCATCACATCAGGCACGAACTCGACAGGCTTGCCGGCGATCACGATGCTCAGTTTTTCCGTCTTGAATGTAGATGTTTCCACCGGAACGCTCGGCCCTGAAGCAACATACGTCTCGCGGCTGACCATCAACAGGTTCGGCGCCTTGACCGGTTCCAGCCATTGCTGGATCTCATCGAACAGCTGACCAATGCGCGTGGCCCATACGGCCGATTGCGATTCGAACTGTTGTTTCTTGTGCGCTTCGCTGTCTGCATAGAGACGAAGCATTTCGCCCAGTTGCTGTACGTCGTCCATTGCGGTGATCCTTAAATTCAAAGCGGTGCCACGGACATTGAGCATGGCAGATGCGCGGCCGCGACGTACGACTAAAACGCCTGAGCGGTCAATCCGGCGTTGGACCGCCAGGCGTCATCGCTGGTCGCGCGATTGATCAAGCCCCGAGCGTACGCCGCAGACGGGCCATGCTCAACGTGTCCACCAGTCTGCCGTCGCGCACCGCGTAGTCGCGGAACAGCCCTTCGGTCTCGAAACCGAACTTGCGGTACAGGCCAATGGCCGCTTCATTATCGGCATACACCGAGAGCTCGACCCTTTGCAGGTTCATCCAGTTGTCGGCGATGTCCAGCGCCGTTGCCAGTAACTTCGAGCCAACACCCTTGCCCTGCCAGGCCGGCAGCACGCCCATGCCGAAGCTGCCGGCATGACTGCGGCGCACGCGCGGAAACTGTTCCAGGCCCATGTGGCCGATGACCGTCCCCTGATGCAGCGCTACCAGTTTGACTGCGCGCTCGTCATCCGCCGCCAGACGCTTGTGCCAGACCTCGGTCGAATGGAAAGGCATTTGCAGGACCTGACGGGTTACCGCCGGGTCGTTATAGAGTGCGGTGACACCATCGAGGTGGAATTCGTTGAAGCGTTCAAGGTTGATGACGCTGTCGCTGACCGGCATGAGTGATTCTTCCTTGAGATCGTTATGGCCGTTCACTCTACAACGCGTTCTCCCACCAAGGCGACAACCGCGCCCGATTGCAAGGAGTCGATACCTGAGGTGCGGCCGATCGCTAGCAGGCTGGCTCTCACAGTGGATCATGGGCAGACACTAATGTCGGGAATGACAGAGATGCAATTGTGGGAGCTAGCCTGCTGGCGATGACGGGCGAACGGACAACACAGAATGTCGAGGTGAAACTAGGCACTCGGCGTCTGGCGAAAACTCACCGCCAGCCGATTCCAGCTATTGATGGTGTTGACGGCGATCGTCAGGTCCACAAGTTCACTTTCGCTGAAATGCTCTCGTGCTTCGGCGTACACATCATCCGGAACGCGGCTCTGGGCAAGCAGTGTGACCG
>JALYPE010000211.1 GCA_030856525.1 Pseudomonadota bacterium
CCAGATCGAGGTCAGCCTCGATGACGCGCGCGAGGTGGTTTACGGCATGCCGTACGCCGAGTGGAAAACCCAATTCCAGCAAGAAGCCAACGCCGAACAACAGGCGGCGTTTGCCAAAGGAAAACCCAATGAGTGATCTGAACACCCTGCGCGCCAGCCTCAACAGCGGCGAACACAATTTCGCCGAAACCCTGGCGTTCATTGCTGCCGGTTATGACTACCAGCCTCAGGCGTTCAACAATGGCGGCGTGGAAAATGCGGCCGGGCAGAACGAAGGTTCGTGCAAGACCTTGGGGCTGGCGCTGCTGGAAGGCTTGAGCGATGAAGAAGCGCTGCTGGCATTCGGTGAGCATTACCGCTCGGTGGTGGCAACGCCTGAAGGCAGCGATCACGGCAACATTCGCGCCCTGATTGCGCAGGGTCTGGCCGGCGTCAAATTTGCGCAACAGCCCCTGACCCGCCGCTGATTCCTGATCAACACCAATCCTGTAGGAGCGAGCTTGCTCGCGATGGACGTGAACGATGACGCAGGCGTTCTGAATACCCGCGCCGGCCTTGCGTTTTTCGCGAGCGAGCTCGCTCCTACAGTTTCCTCCCACAACATCCCGACTTTTAAGATTGACCCGCCCACTTTATTTCGTTTGCCCGCCAGCACCGCTCACAGCTTAGATAAAAGAAGCCTCCCATCTTCTGAGTCGGTCATCCATGAGCAGCGAAACCATCAGCCGGTCGATCAACATCGTTCATCCCGTCACCCTCAGCCACGGCAAAAATGCCGAAGTCTGGGACACCGATGGCAAACGCTACATCGACTTTGTCGGCGGCATCGGCGTGTTGAACCTTGGCCACTGCCATCCGCGCATCGTCGAGGCCATTCGAGACCAAGCCACCCGGCTGACCCACTACGCTTTCAACGCTGCCCCGCATGTGCCCTACCTCGACTTCATGGATCGCCTCGCGGCGTTTATCCCCGTGGCGTATCCCGTCAGCGGCATGCTCACCAACTGCGGCGCGGAGGCGGCGGAAAACGCCCTGAAAATCGTCCGTGGCGCGACCGGTCGCACGGCAGTCATCGCCTTCGATGGCGCGTTCCACGGCCGTACCCTCGCCACGCTCAACCTCAACGGTAAAGTCGCACCGTACAAACAAAAAGTCGGCGTGTTGCCGGGGCCGGTGTATCACCTGCCCTTCCCGAGCAAGGACAACGGCGTGACCTGCGCCGAGGCGCTGAAGGCGATGGACCGCTTGTTCAGCGTCGAAATCGATGTCGATGACGTGGCCTGTTTCATCATCGAACCGGTGCAGGGTGAAGCGGGTTTCCTCGCGCTGGACGTCGAGTTCGCTCGGGCATTGCGGCGCCTCTGTGACGAGAAAGGCATCGTGCTGATCGCCGATGAAATCCAGTCCGGCTTCGGCCGCACCGGGCAGCGCTTCGCGTTTTCGCGGCTGGGCATCGAGCCGGACCTGATCCTGCTGGGCAAGAGCATCGCCGGCGGCGTGCCGCTGGGTGCGGTCGTCGGGCGCAAGACGCTGCTGGATATTCTGCCCAAGGGCGGACTCGGCGGCACGTACTCGGGCAACCCCATCGCTTGCGCTGCCGCGTTGGCCACCCTCGATGAAATGAGCGACGCCAACCTGCAGCTCTGGGGCTCGCAGCAGGAAGAGGCGATCGTCAGCCGTTATCAAAACTGGCGTGCGAGCAACCTTTCACCTTACCTGGGGCGTCTGACCGGCGTCGGCGCGATGCGCGGTATCGAACTGGCGCACGCGGATGGCACGCCAGCCCCGGCACAACTGACGCAATTGCTGGCGCTGGCCCGCGACGCCGGCCTGCTGCTGATGCCCAGCGGCAAGTCGCGCCACATCATCCGGCTGCTGGCGCCATTGACCACCGAAGCCGCCGTGCTGGAGGAAGGTCTGGACATCATCGAAGCGTGCCTGGCGAAGCTGAGCTGACCTGATAGCAAACTGCAATTCGGGAATGACATAGCGAATTATGTTCGCTTGTCGCCCCGGATTTTGCGTCGCAATACTCGGTGTAGGAGCGAGCTTGCTCGCGATGGACGTTAACGATAACGCGCATGTTCTGGTTGAGCGCGTCGCCCTGAAGTGCATCGCGAGCAAGCTCGCTCCTACAGAATCGATAAACCTTTGACTTAGCGAGATCATCACGACCAACACGCCGAGGCATCCATGTATCACGACAATATAATTTATAAGAAAAAGTCTAACGATCCTCAATTCCTGCTTGGCGTGGCCGTAGTGCTGTTCCTCGGCTCCTACCTGATGAACCTCGGCAACAGCGGCCTCAGTCATTTCCTGCATCCGCTGCTGGGCGATACCCCGGACAGCCTGACCTCACGCAACATCGCCATCGGCCTGGGCATTGCTGTACTCGGCACGCTTAACTTC
>JALYPE010000235.1 GCA_030856525.1 Pseudomonadota bacterium
TTCGATCCGCTCGATCATCCCGCATCTGTTTGACGGCAAACTGCCGGACTTCAACCTTGGCACCTTCAACGGCGCCAGTTGCGATCCGCAGTTGGCCACGCAGCTGGAAACGATTTGCGCACAGCATGCCGAGTACAGCCATGTGCTCAACGGTCGTTTCAAGGGCGGTCACATCACCCGGCATTACGGCAACCCGGCCGACAACATTCATGCGGTGCAGCTGGAATTGTGTCAGAGCACCTACATGGAAGAGTTCGAGCCGTTCCGCTATCGGCCGGATCTGGCAGTGCCGACGCAGATGGTGCTGAAGGAACTGCTGCAAGGCCTCTTGGCCTGGGGTGAACACCACTACAAGCGCTAGCCTGGCGCAAAACCCTGTAGGAGCGAGCCTGCTCGCGAAAAATCCGCAAACGCCGCAAGGTGTCAGATTCAACGCATTGTCGTTGACGACCATCGCGAGCAAGCTTGCTCCTATAGGGATCGTGCTCATTCACGTAAATCGGGTTTATGATGCCCAACGGCAGAATAATAGAAGTCCCCCCAGGGATGACCTCGACCCCTTACGGAGCGCGCAATGCAGACTTTGTACCCGCAGATCAAACCCTACGCCCGGCATGATCTGGCTGTCGATGAAACCCACACCCTGTACGTTGACGAAAGCGGTTCGCCGGAAGGATTGCCGGTGGTGTTCATCCACGGTGGGCCCGGTGCCGGATGTGATGCGCAGAGTCGCTGTTATTTTGATCCCAATCTTTACCGCATTGTTACCTTCGACCAGCGCGGTTGCGGTCGCTCGACGCCCCATGCCAGCCTGGAAAACAACACCACCTGGGATCTGGTCGCCGACCTTGAGCGAATTCGCCAACACCTGGGCATCGACAAATGGGTGCTGTTCGGCGGTTCATGGGGCTCAACCCTGGCGCTGGCCTACGCGCAAACGCATCCGGAACGGGTACACGGTCTGATTCTTCGCGGGATATTTCTCTGCCGTCCGCAGGAAATTGAATGGTTCTACCAGGCGGGCGCCAGTCGTCTGTTCCCCGATTACTGGCAGGACTACATCGCGCCGATTCCGCTGGATGAGCGCGACGATTTGCTCGCGGCATTCCACAAGCGATTGATCGGCAACGATCAGATCGCGCAAATGCACGCAGCCAAGGCCTGGTCGATGTGGGAAGGCCGCACGGCAACCCTGCGCCCGAACCCGTTGGTGGTCGACCGCTTCTCCGAGCCACAGCGCGCGTTGTCCATCGCTCGCATCGAATGTCACTACTTCAGCAACAACGCCTTCCTCGAACCCAACCAGCTGATTCGCGACATGGGCAAGATCGCCCATCTGCCCGGCGTGATCGTGCATGGCCGCTACGACGTGATCTGCCCGCTCGATAACGCCTGGGAGCTGCATCAGAACTGGCCGAACAGCGAACTGCAGGTGATTCGCGATGCTGGCCACGCGGCCTCGGAACCGGGCATTACCGACGCATTGGTGCGTGCTGCCAGTCAGATGGCGCGGCGCCTGCTCGACCTGTCTCCCGACGAAGCATGAAGGGCCTCCTGCAACGGGTGAGTGCCGCGCGGGTCGAGGTCGCGGGCGAGGTGGTCGGTGCCGTCAATCAGGGCCTGCTGGTATTGGTCGCAGTCGAACCTGCAGACACTCGGGCCAGCGCCGACAAACTTCTGCATAAGCTGCTTAACTATCGTGTGTTCAGTGACGCCGAGGGCAAGATGAATCTGTCCCTGGCGAATGTCGGCGGTGGGTTGCTGCTGGTTTCTCAGTTCACCTTGGCCGCCGACACCAAAAGCGGGCTGCGACCGGGTTTTTCAACAGCGGCCCCTCCGGCCTTGGGCGAGGAGTTGTTCGACTATCTATTAGGCAACGCGAAACAGGTGCATGGCACTGTGGCATCAGGTAGATTCGGCGCGGATATGCAGGTGCATCTGGTCAATGACGGCCCGGTCACCTTCCTGTTGCAGACCTGAAAGTGCTTGAAACAACTTTTTAAGCGTTTTTCGCCTGAGAACAGGGGTTTTTCGCGAAAAATACTTGCTTGCGCCTGATGCGTTGTAACGCAGCCTGCTAGATAATCGCGCGCTACGGGGATCGGCGTTCGTTGGTCCGTTTTTGACTTAGGTAGAGACTTGTCCTGGGCCTGTTGGGGAATCATTTTGCCCCATGGGAGTCGGAACAATGCTCGCCAACTTGGCAAGAGTGGCTCGCAAGGTCGGTTTTTTGAACCGCACACCGTGCTGGCACTTTAACTGGCCGTTGGTTTTTTGATCTGTTTTCGGCGAGGGTTGCTCGTGATTGTTAGTCCCTGTAATGCACCAAAATTGACTGCCAAACGGTTTCGAAGCGCTCTGGTAGCGGGCTCTGCTCTGCTCTGCCTGCTCAGCGCCGGCCAGCTTTGGGCATTCAATCTGGAGGATGTGTCGGTCAAGGCAAAAGAGCTGGCCGGGCAGAAGTACGAAGCCCCGCGCAGTAATCTGCCAAACGAATTCCGCGAAATGAAATTCGCGGATTATCAGAAAATTCGTTTCCGCACCGAAAAAGCTGAATGGGCCGATCAGAAAACCCCGTTCAAGCTGTCGTTCTATCACCAGGGTATGCATTTCGATACGCCGGTGAAAATCAACGAAATCACCGCAAACAGCGTCCAGGAAATCAAATACGACCCTACTCGTTTCGATTTCGGCGATGTTCAGTTTGATCCGAAAGCCACCGAGCAACTGGGTTACGCCGGTTTCCGTGTGCTTTACCCGATCAACAAGGCTGACAAACAAGACGAAATCATGACCATGCTTGGCGCGAGTTATTTCCGCGTTGTTGGCAAGGGGCACACCTATGGTCTGTCCGCTCGCGGTATGGCCATCGATACCGCTTTGCCTTCAGGCGAAGAATTCCCGCGTTTCACCGAGTTCTGGATTCAACAGCCGAAGCCGGGCGACAAGCACCTGGTGATTTTCGCGCTTCTGGATTCGCCACGCGCCACCGGTGCCTATCGCCTGACCCTGCGTCCTGGCAGCGACACCGTTGTCGACGTCAAGGCCCAGATGTTCCTGCGTGACAAGGTCACCAAGCTCGGCGTCGCGCCGCTGACCAGCATGTTCCTGTTCGGCGCCAATCAGCCGTCCAAGGTGCTCAACTATCGTCGTGAGCTGCACGACTCCAGCGGTCTGTCGATTCATGCCGGCAACGGCGAGTGGATCTGGCGTCCGCTGAACAATCCTAAACATCTCTCTGTGAGCAACTTCTCCATCGAGAACCCGCGTGGTTTCGGTCTGCTGCAGCGTGGTCGTGACTTCAGCCACTACGAAGACCTCGACGACCGCTACGACAAGCGTCCAAGTGCCTGGATCGAACCGAAAGGCGATTGGGGCAAGGGCTCTGTAGACCTGGTGGAAATTCCGACCGCCGACGAAACTAACGACAACATCGTTGCTTTCTGGAGCCCGGAAAAACTGCCTGAGCCAGGCCAGCCGCTCGACGTTGCCTACCGCATGCACTGGACCATCGACGAAGCTGCGCTGCACGCTCCGGACAGCGCCTGGGTGAAACAGACCCTGCGTTCCACCGGTGACGTCAAACAGTCCAACCTGATCCGTCAGCCGGATGGCAGCGTTGCTTATCTGGTCGACTTTGAAGGCCCGTCGCTGCTGGCATTGCCGGAAGACACCGACGTTCGCAGTCAGGTCAGCGTCGGCGATAACGCCGAACTGGTAGAGAACAGCGTTCGTTACAACCCCGACACCAAAGGCTGGCGCCTGACCCTGCGCATGAAGATCAAGGACCCGGGCAAGGCCACCGAGATGCGTGCTGCACTGGTCAAGAACATAGTCACGGCCGATCTGGCCAAGACATTGCCGACCTCCAGTTCCTCCGTTGCCAAGGCCGACAAAGTCGCCGCCAGGCAGCAGGAGAAAGAGGACAAGGAAGCCAAGCTGGCCGAAGCCAAGCTCGCCGAAGCCAAACAGGCCGAAGCCAAGCCGGTCTCTACTACCAAGGAACAGGACAACAAAGACGCCAAGCAGCCAGTTGCTGCCGAAGCGGCCCCAGCCACACCGGAATCGGCACCGACTGAAGAAGTCCTGACCGAGACCTGGAGCTACCAGTTGCCTGCCGATGAGTAATTCTCAAGTACGGCCAGAGACTCTTGCCGAGTATCTGGCGCATTTACCGATGACCGACGAGCAGCGCGCGGAGCTCGCGGGCTGCCAGTCTTTCAGCGAACTGCACCAGCGTCTGTCGTCCTCGACGTTCGACGCTCCGGTCGAGGCTGCTCAAGCGTCGGTCGGCAAACGCCTGACCCTGAACACTGCTGAAGAACTCGAAGAAGCGGAAATGCTGGCGATGGATGCCAGCGGTCGGGTGGTTCTCAAGGCTACACCGCCGATTCGACGGACCAAAGTCGTGCCGGAGCCGTGGCGCACCAATATCCTGGTGCGTGGCTGGCGTCGTCTGACCGGACGTACCAACCCGCCGCCACTGCCTAAAGATGAGAACGTGCTGCCGGCGGCCCGCTGGCGCACGGTCGGCTCTATCCGTCGCTATATCCTGCTGGTCCTGATGTTGGGCCAGACCATCGTCGCCGGCTGGTACATGAAAGGCATCATGCCTTACCAGGGCTGGTCCTTCGTCAGCCTTGACGAAATCCTGCACCAGCCGTTCCTGCAGACCGTTACCCAAGTGCTGCCGTATGCGCTGCAAACCAGCATTCTGATTCTGTTCGGGATTCTGTTTTGCTGGGTATCGGCCGGTTTCTGGACGGCGCTGATGGGCTTCCTCGAGTTGCTCACCGGTCATGACAAATACCGTATTTCCGGCAAAAGCGCCGGCAACGAGCCGATTCCCAAGGACGCGCGCACCGCACTGGTGATGCCGATCTGCAACGAAGACGTGCCACGGGTGTTCGCCGGTTTGCGGGCGACGTTCGAGTCAGTCGCGGCCACGGGCAACCTGGATCGCTTTGACTTTTTTGTTCTCAGTGACAGTAACGATGCCGACATCTGCGTTGCTGAACAGCAGGCGTGGCTGGATGTCTGCCGTGAGGCTAAAGGCTTCGGCAAGATCTTCTATCGTCGCCGGCGTCGGCGCGTCAAACGCAAAAGCGGTAACCTCGACGACTTCTGCCGTCGCTGGGGCGGCGACTACAAATACATGGTGGTGCTCGACGCCGACTCGGTGATGAGCGGCGATTGCCTGTCCAGTCTGGTGCGCTTGATGGAAGCCACACCGGACGCCGGGATCATCCAGACGGCGCCGCGTGCGTCGGGCATGGACACCTTGTACGCACGCATGCAGCAATTCGCGACGCGCGTATACGGCCCGCTGTTCACTGCCGGTCTGCACTTCTGGCAGCTGGGCGAATCGCACTATTGGGGCCATAACGCGATCATCCGCATGAAGCCGTTTATCGAGCACTGCGCCCTGGCGCCGTTGCCCGGCAAAGGTGCGTTCGCCGGTTCGATTCTTTCCCACGACTTCGTTGAAGCTGCGCTGATGCGCCGTGCCGGCTGGGGCGTGTGGATTGCCTACGACTTGCCGGGCAGCTACGAAGAACTGCCGCCCAACCTGCTGGACGAGCTCAAGCGTGACCGTCGCTGGTGCCACGGTAACCTGATGAACTTCCGCCTGTTCCTGGTCAAGGGAATGCACCCGGTACACCGTGCGGTGTTCCTCACCGGCGTGATGTCGTACCTGTCGGCACCGTTGTGGTTCCTGTTCCTGGTGCTGTCCACGGCCCTGCTGGCGGTCAACACCCTGATGGAGCCGCAGTACTTCATGGCGCCGCGCCAGTTGTATCCGCTGTGGCCACAATGGCATCCGGACAAGGCGGTGGCGCTGTTCTCCACCACCATCGTGCTGCTGTTCCTGCCTAAGTTGCTGAGCATCATCCTGATCTGGGCCAAGGGCGCGAAAGAGTTCGGCGGCAAGTTCAAGGTGACGCTGTCGATGCTGCTGGAGATGCTGTTCTCCATGCTGCTGGCGCCGGTGAGGATGATTTTCCACACCCGTTTCGTGCTCGCCGCGTTCCTCGGCTGGGCCGCGACCTGGAACTCGCCGCAACGTGACGACGACTCCACGCCCTGGAGCGAGGCGGTCAAGCGCCACGGTCCGCAGACCTTGCTGGGCTTCTTCTGGGCGCTGTTGGTGGTGTGGTTGAACCCCAGCTTCCTGTGGTGGCTGGTGCCGATTGTCGGTTCGCTGATGCTGTCGATCCC
>JALYPE010000242.1 GCA_030856525.1 Pseudomonadota bacterium
CTGGTGTACAACTCGCGGACCGTGAGCATCCCGCAAGTCACCATCACCGATCCGGAAGATGGCGAGACCTTTACCATCGGCGGGCAGAGCGGGCCGCTGCATGACCCGACCGCCGTGTTGTATGTGCGCAAGGGCGATCTCGATGCAGCCACCGGTAAACTCAAGCCCGGCATACCGGTCGAGCCGCTGGTGCTGCGCGCCGCTGCGGGTGATTGCATCAACATCACCCTGGAAAACCGCTTGCCGAGTGTGATGCCTGACTTGGCGCAAACGGCGATTCTGCAGGGCCTGGCCAAGCGTGACCGCAACGACGGGCAAGGTTCGACGACCTTCAACAACAACCTGTTGCGGCCGTCCAGCCACGTTGGCCTGCATGCGCAATTGCTGGCCTATGACATCACCAAATCCGACGGCACCAACGTCGGCGCCAACCCGATCCAGACCGTACCACCGCGTGTCGGCAGCACCGGTGCCTACCCGACCCGTACCTATCAGTACTACGCCGGGCACCTGGAACGCGAAGGCAAACCGGTCACTCAACTGGGTCGTAACGTCGACAACATCAATGCCACGGCGGTGGAATTCGGCGGCCTGAATTTCACCCCGGCGGACGTGATCAAGCAGCCACAGAAAGGCTTGGGCGGGGCAATGAGCGTGCTGCCGATCGGTTCGACCTGGGTCGAGGACGCCAAGCGCGCCTCAGCCACGGTGACCGCTCCGGGGCAGACGGTTTATCGCGACTTTGCGATGGTCTGGCAGAAAGCCCTGAATACCCGTTGGGCGAATGGCCGCCCGGTGGAAGGCATCGCCTCGGAAGGCAATGGCATACCGAACGATCCGAAGGACAACGCCAGCATGGCCATCAACTACAAGGTTGAACCGATGTGGTTCCGCTTCGGCCTGGCCCCGGATGCACCGTTCGGTCACGCCGGCAGCCCTGGCACCTACGGTGACGTGCCGAACGCGCACATGGCTTTCAGCAACGCGCTGGTGGCCGGCGATCCGCAGACACCGGTGCTGTATGTGAAACCGGGGCAACCGTTCCGCACACATATCCTGATGCCGTCCGGTGGCAGCCGTGGTTCGACCTTCCAGCTTGACGGTCACGTCTGGTCGGTCAACCCGTTCCTGTCGGAGAAGAGCGATGCCAGTGGTTATCCGTTGAGTTCACCAGGCATTGGCTCGGTGCGGTTCGGTTACAACCCGATGTCGATGTACATCGGCGCCCGGGAAAGCGTGCTGCCAGCGGCGCACTTCAGCTTCATGCACCCGAGCGCCGGCGGCAGCAATGCGATAGCGGGCGACTACCTGTACCGCGATAACGCCTCGTTCGGCAGCGCCGCCGGTTTGTGGGGATTGCTGCGGGTCACCAACGAACCGGAACCGGCCCCTGCGCCAAACCCGTAGGAGCAAGCTTGCTCGCGATGGCAGCAAGACGGTTTTTGAGGGTGAGGCGAATGACGCCTTCGCGAGCAAGCTCTGCTCCTACAGGGATCGGGGCTTGCCAGAAGACTCAGGCACACGCCAAACCCGTAGGAGCAAGCTTGCTAGCGATGGCAGCGACGCGGTTTTTGAGGGTGAGGCGAATGACGCCTTCGCGAGCAAGCTCTGCTCCTACAGGAATCGGTGCTTGCCAGAAGACTTAGGCACACGCCAAACCGTAGGAGCAAAGCTTGCTCGCGAAGCGGACGCCACAGTTCAGCGGCGAACACAGAAGTCAGGGGATAATCATCATGAACAGGACCATCAAATTTGCCACAAGTGCGTTGCTGGCCGGGCTTGGGCTGATCTGGCTGACGGTGGGGCAAACCACCACCGCGCCGGGCAGGCTCGCACCCGCCGCAATGCCGGTCACCGCCAACGATCAGACCCTGGTCCGCGACGGTGTCTCCATCGCGCTCGAAATGCATTCCCTGGCGACCGACGGCGTGCTGCGCGAAGGCGAATTCGCCGACGTGCGTTTCCGCATCAACGACAGCACCTCCGGCCAGCCGCTCTCCGGCGTCGCTCCCGGTGGCTGGCTCGATCCGGAAACCATCGCCGGCGACAAGGCCCAGGTCCGTGAGCAAAGCTGCAAATCGCGGGTCGGGGTGTTCCTCAAATCGAACATCGGCGCGCGACCACTGCTCGACCTCAACAGCTATTTCCTGATGGTGATGAACCGCGACGCCAGCGTCTCGGTCGTGGACCCGACTGTCTCGGTGGGCGGTGTCACCAGCACCATGGCGCGCATCGCGATCAAGCAGCCACCGATGGACTGGGTCACACCGCGCGACAACAAACGCGTGTTCATCTCGATGCCCACTGCCGGCGAAGTCGCGGTGATCGACAGTCAGCAATTCAAACTGATCGACTCGGTCAGCGCCGGCAGCAACCCGGTACGCGTCGCGCTGCAACCGGACGAACGCCTGCTGTGGGTCGGCAACAATGCCGCGAAGGCCGAAGAATCCGGCGTCACCGTGATCGACGCACAAAGTCTCAAACCCCTGAAAACCCTCGCCACCGGTGCAGGTCACCACGAAATCGCCTTCAGCAAAGACAGCCGGCATGCCTTTGTCACCAACCGCGACGACGGCATCCTGAGCATCATCGACATCGCCAGCCTGACCGTTAGCAAACAACTCAAAATCGGTTCGCACCCGCTGTCAGTCGCCTATTCGCCGCTGTCCCAGGCGGTGTACGTGGCCGATGGCAAGGACGGCACCGTGACCGTCGTCGACACCGTCAGCCACGCCGTGCGCAAGGTGATCAGCGTCAATCAGGGCCTTGGGCCGATGGGCTTCAGTGCGGACGGCCGGTTCGGCATCGTCCTCAATACGCTGGAGAACCAGGCCTCGGTGATAGACGCCGCCACCGACTCGCTGATCCATCAGCTGGACGTGTCTGCTGAACCTTATCAAGTGGTGTTCACCAAGGCCTACGCCTACATACGCGGTCTTGCTTCGGCCAAGGTCGCCATGATCAACCTGTCATCGTTGGGCGAAGGCCGTACGCCGATCAGCCAGGGTTTTGAAGCCGGGCCGCAGGCGCCACGCCTGGCCGGTGACTTGCCACTGGCGTCGAGCCTGGCGGTGTCGCGCGATGACAATGCGGTGTTCGTGGTCAACCCGGTGGACAACACCACCTATTTCTACGCTGAAGGCATGAACGCACCGATGTCCGGTTACCCCAATCGCGGGCAAGTAGCGCGGGCGGCGCTGGTCATCGACCGCAGCTTGCGCGAGGTCGAGCCGGGGCTCTACAGCGCGCGGGTCAAACTGCCGGCCGCCGGACGCTTCGACGTGGCGTTCCTGCTCAACCAGCCGAACATCATCCATTGTTTCAGCGCGGCAGTGGAGGCGGATAAAAACGTCAGCCCGCTGGCCGGTCCGCCGAAGGTCGAGTTCATGCTCGACAAATACACAGCTTCCGTGGGCAACCCTTACGTGGTGCGCTTTCGCATCGTGCAGGGCCAGCAAAAAGCGCGGCGCAGCGGGGTCAAGGACGTTCAGGTGCGTTACTTCCGCGCGCCGTCTTCGCGTGCCCAGGAGGTCGCCGCGCTGGAAGTCGGCAACGGCATCTATGAAGCCCCGGTGAGCCTTGACCAGAACGGCGCCTGGTACCTGCACGTGCGTGCGGCGTCCCTCGGCGCGAACTTCGATGACAAGACTTTTGCCAGCGTTCGGGTCTTGCCCGGCAACGCCCACTGAAGAGGAGATCGACATGAACCGATTCGCACACCGTGGACTGCTGACGTTCTGCCTCCTGGCCACTGCCATCGGTCAAGCCATGGCGCACTCGGCGGACGAACACGCCGGGCACACCATGCCCGCCAAAAGCGTCAGCTACGAAAGCGCCCAAGTGAAATTCGCCGATGTCGCGCTGGTCGATCAGAGCGGCAAAGCGGTGCGTCTGGAAAAGGATCTGGTGACCGACAAAATCGTCGTCATGAGTTTTATCTACACCAGTTGCACCACGGTCTGCCCGGTGGTGTCGTCGATCATGGGCAAGGTGCAGAAACAGCTCGGTGCCCGGGTCGGCAGCGAGGTGCAACTGGTGTCTATCAGCATCGATCCGCAGCGCGATGACCCCAAGCGCCTGAACGATTACGCGCGCACTTTTCAGAACGGTCCGGGCTGGAGCTGGCTGACCGGGACCACGCAATCGGTCAACGAAACCCTCAAGGGCCTCGGCAGCTTCAGCGGCGACTTCAAAAGCCATCAGCCGCTGATCCTCGTCGGCGACGGCAACAGCCGCAACTGGATGCGCTATTACGGTTTTACCGACCCGGCGGTGCTAAGCCGTGAAGTGGAAAAACTCAGCGGCCTGCGCACCAGCCACGCCAAGCACACCGCCATTGCCATGGAGCAGCACCCATGAAAGCGCTCGCGTTGATCTTCCTCACCATGATGAGCTTTGCGGCGTACTCTCACGAAGGCCATCAGCCGGCTGCGTCCACTAACACAACAGCAGAAACAGCGACGGCGGCGCAACCGACCGCCGGCACGCGCGATGCAAAAACCTGGTTCACCGACACGCTTCTGCAGGACCAGAACGGCGAGACCCTGCGCTTCTACAGCGATGCTTTGCAGAACCGCATCGTGCTGTTGAACGTGATCTTCACCAGTTGCACCGATGCCTGCCCGCTGATCACCCAAAAGCTCAAGCAAGTGCGGGAAGTATTGGGCGACAAGGCGGACGGCATCACCTTTATTTCCCTTACCAGTGATCCGCTGCGGGACACCCCGGCGGTGCTCAAGGCTTACACCTTGAAGCAGGGCGTCGATGGGCCCCACTGGCTTTTTCTGACCGGCGACAAGGCACAAATAGACCTTGTATTGAGCCGCATCGGCCAGATCATCCCGAGCCCCGAACAGCATTCCACTCAGCTGATCGTTGGTGACGTGGCCAACAAACGCTGGAGCAAGATCCGCCCCGATGCTCCGGCCGCCGCCATCGCCCAGCGCTTGCAGCTGCTGGCTATGCCCGTGGCCGGCCGTTGAGTCAGGGCCATGAGCACTTCATTCGCCCTCTGCCTGTTCGTGCTCGGTGGTCTCAGTTTGACCGTGCACGCGCTGCCCCTAAGTTCCAGCGAAAGCGCGGGCAAGCGGCTGTACCGCGAGGGCGTCTCGGCCAGCGGTGAACCGATCCTGGCGCGGGTCGGTGCGGCGGACATGCTGTTGCCCGCCACCAGTCTACCCTGCGCCAACTGCCATGGCGCCGATGGCCTCGGGCGGCCTGAAGGTGGCGTGCGTCCGCCCGATATCAGCTGGTCGCGACTCAGCAGCACATACGGTCAACAGCAAATCAACGGCCGTGATTACCCGGCGTATTCCGACAGCAGCCTGGCGCGGGCGATTCAGCAGGGGCGCGATCCGGGTAACCATCGCCTCGACCCGGCGATGCCGCGGTTCATCCTGTCGATGAAAGACCAGCGCAACCTCACCGCGTACCTGAAACGGGTCGCCGATGATCGCGATCCCGGGCTGACCCCGGAAAGTCTGCACCTGGGCACTTTGCTGCCGAGCGAGGGGCCGTTGGCCGAGGAGGGCGCCACCGTCGCAGCGGTGCTCAAGGGCAGTGTCGCGCGCATCAACGAGGCCGGAGGCCTGCACGGTCGGCAAGTGCATTTGACGATTGTCGATCCGGGCCCGGACCGCGCCAGCGCCGAACAGGCGTTGCAGCGCCTGATCGAGCAGGAACAGGTCTTCGCGCTGATCGCACCGTTGGCACCGGCACTGGACACGGATCTGGCACAGCGCTTGGAAAGCGCCGGCATTCCACTGATCGGCCCGCTGTCGCTGCTGGGCAACGCGCAAAGCAGCCGGCAGATCTTCGAGCCGTTGCCGGGTTTGCGCGAACAGATGATCGCCCTGGCCGATTACGCCGCCGAGCGTTTGCGTGTACTGCAAGGGCCGACCTTGATCATCCATCCGAATGACCCGACCCAGCGTCTGGCGGCGCAAAACCTCGCCCGGTACTTGCAGGACCGCGCCTGGCAAAACGTCAGTCTGCAAACTTATGACGCGGCCCAGGACGAGTTGCCACTGGGCTCGCGCTCGGTGTTCTACCTGGGCAATGGCAGCGGGTTCAGCAAGCTTGCTGAACGCTTGCAAAGCGCCGGGCAGGTGCCTTACCTGTTTGCCGCTTCGAACCAGGTGGCGGGTGACCTGATCCAGGTGCCCAGTGGTTTTTCCAGGCGGGTATTTCTCGCTTACCCGTTTGTGCCCAGCGACTGGACCCTGGCCGGGCGCATGGCCCTGACCCGGCTGCGTGAACATCAAGGTTTGGGCGGTGAGTACACGGTGCTGCAAGTCGGCGCCTACAGTTCGATGCTGCTGTTCAGCGAAGGCATGAAGCAGGCCGGGCGCGACGCCAGCCGCGAGAAACTGGTCAATGCGCTGGAAGGCCTGCATGACTTCGAGACCGGCCTGACCCCGCTGATCAGCTTCGGCCCGGGTCGACGCCTGGGCCTGAGTGGTGCGCACATCGTTACGGTGGAGCTGCCCGACCAGCGCTTTTATCGGGTCGCCCCTTATAAACCCATTGCCGCGATGCCCTGACCGGAGGCCGATCATGAAAATCTCCAGCGTGTTGATCCTGCTTGCGATGTGGCTGCCAGCTGCGTTCGCCAGCAC
>JALYPE010000256.1 GCA_030856525.1 Pseudomonadota bacterium
CCTGTAGGAGCTGGCGCAGCCTGCGATCTTTTGATCTTGATCAACCGTGATTCTGCTCAGTCAGCCGCTGGACTGCCAATCGCCGGTAATGCGACGGCGTCATGCCTTTAAGCTGCAGAAAACGCCGGTTGAAGTTGGAAATATTGTTGAAGCCCGATGCAAAACACACATCGGTCACCGGCTTGTCGCCGTCGGCCAGCAACTCGCAGGACTTGCTGATGCGCAACCGGTTGACGAACTCGATAAAGCACCGTCCAGTCGCCTGCTTGAATACACGGCTGAAGTAAGTCGGCTTCATGCCCAGATACGCTGCGACCTCTTCCAGAGGCAGCTCGCGGGCATAGTGGGCAAAGATGTAATCCACTGCGCGGTTGGTGCGATCGATGTTGTGTTCGTCCGCCAGTTGCGGGGTCGTCGCACCCGACAACAGATGGTAATCATCGGATGCGGCGAGCAACTCCAGCAATATGAAGAAATGCCCAAGTCGGGTCACGCCACTGGAGTCGGCGATCCGCTGCATCAAGTCGGTGGCCTGGCGGATCGTATGCTTGCAGCGAAATTCAATGCCGTACTGGGCGCGCTCAAGCAAAGGGGCGAGCGATTTCAATTCGGCAAATACCTGATGACCGCTTTCGAACAGCTCATCGGTGAAGTTGACCAGCATGTCTCGCTTGGGTACCACCTCATCTTCGTCGACCTGACTGATCCAGTTATGCGGCAGGTTGGGGCCTGTGAGGAACAACGTTTCCGGGTAAAAGTTGCCGATGTAATCGCCAATGAATACCTTGCCAGAGCTGGCGACAATCAAGTGCAGCTCGTACTCCTTGTGAAAGTGCCAGCGCACCAGCGGGCACGGGAATCCATGCTGGCGATAAATGATGGACAATCCGTTGTGGTCGTCCATCAATTCGTAGGAAGGGTCGGTCACTCTGGCCGTTCGGTTCATGTCAGGCTCCCTCTGTTGTTGTCGCACGCCGATCATGCCCTTTTTCCGACGCTTAATGCCAGTGCTCAGCCGGTTCGATTCAGAGGCGCGCGTGCAGCCTGTCACCGTAAACGGCTTTCATGCTGTTCGCGCTCCAGCAATATAGAACAAGGTTGGACTGTTGCCAGGCAAACGTATCGTTTCGACAGGTCGTCTTACCGACGATCACTTCGTAATTGGGTGCTTTTTTATCCATGCCGGCGTTATGAGCGCTGGGCCAGACGATATCGGTCAATCTGAGCGTGTCGATGTCGAGGACGTTGCTCATCCAGATTTTTTATTCAGGTGATCTGATTGGGTGGGAGTCATGCGCATTCCTTCGCGGCTGACGTCTCTCCGTCCTGTAGAGAGATGATGGAATCTGGATCGAGCCTTGATGTTATCGGGCGCGACGGCTGACTTCATAATCAGCCTTGGCAAGGTGGCCAAGTGTCGCTTCATACAGGAAGTATCTGCCGACCACTCGAACGGTTTCGTCTGGTTAAACGCGGACTGTTTACTGAGGACGGTTCTTTGCTTCGATCCATTGCGCCATGTATTGAGTGCTCTTGTGCTGATGATGACGCAACATGCTCCCGGTAAAATTGTTTGTGCGAAGTTGATCAAGCTGTTGCTGGCAGTGCATCAGCCTGTCGATCAGCGCGGGACCATGAACCGATTGCCGATAACGTTCGCCCAACAGCGCAAATCCCAGGCCGTGCGCGTTCTGCCACTGCTGCTCGTTGCTGTACAGCCGCACCGCCTGATCGGCCAGTTGCCGAGCCGTGCTGGCGACAGCCCCGGGCCACGGTGCATCGCCATGCATGCCTTCCGCACCGATGGGCGTGGTGACAGTTGGCGTGCCGCAGAGCATCGCGTCAACGATCTTGCCTTTGATGCCCGCGCCAAAACGCAACGGAGCCAGGCACACCCGCGCGGCCGACATTACTTGCAACGCGTCCTCTGCCCAGTTCATCACATGGAATCCCTGCGCCGCGTTATGCAATGCCGTGGCTTTGGGCGGCGTGTAAGCGCCATAGATGTGCAATTGCGCGGTCGGCAACTGTTCGCGAATCATCGGCCACAGGGTGGTCTTCATCCAGAGTACGGCGTCCCAGTTGGGCGCATGGCGGAAGTTGCCAATACTGAGGAAGTGCGCACGGCCTTCAAAGAGCGTCGGCGGTGTGGTCGGGAGATCAACCATCAACGGACACCACTGCAGCAACTCGCGCGGCACGTTGAATTGCTCGACCAGCAACTCTATTTCTACTTCAGAAATCATCAGGTTCAAATCACAGCGATAAATCGCAGCGATCTCGCGCTTGGCCAGATCAGTGTTGGCCATAAGGGCAAACTCTTCAGGCAACGCCGGTGCGAACAGCTCGTTGAAATTGTTGCCGTCGTCGCTGGCTTTCAGACGGTCTTTGAGGCGCTGATGCCGGGCATGCCGCAGGCTTTGCAGGTCCTGGGTGGCCAGCACACGCATGGCGTCGGGGCAGTGTTTTTCAACGCGCCAGCCGAACTGCTCTTCCATCATGAATTGCTCGAACACGACGATGTCCGGCGCAAGTTCGCTTATAAAGGAGTCGAAGCTGCTGTTGTTCAGTTCAATCGGTACTTCACGAATGCCCAGCGCCGTCAGGTCTTCCTGATGCTCGCCAGCGCCCGCCGGGCTGCTGAAGGTGACGTCCCAGCCTTGCTGCAGGAACGTCCCGAGCAACTGCATGACATACCCGCCCGCTGCTGAAGATCGGGGTTCAGGCCAGACGTAACCAATCATCAGGACTTTGGTCGCGCGGGGTTGACTCATGAGGGGCATTTCCTTGAAGCGGGGCTGGGATGAAAGCGGGCGCAATTAAACCACAGCCGCTGGCAGATCCTCAGCCCGCATCAATTGCGGTCAGGCGAGCATGCCTTTGACCTTGTCGCGCAGTTGATCAATGGAGAACGGTTTGGCAATGACGTGCATGCCGGCAGGTGCATCGATGTTTTCCGCATAACCGCTGGCGAACAGCACAGGGAGTTCAGGGCGGAGCATGCGCGCCTGAGTAGCCAGCTCTTTGCCATCCATCCCGGGCAGGCCGACGTCCGTCATCATCAGGTCGATGTACTGATCTTCATCGTTGAGAAACTCCAAGGCCTTTTCGCTGCCGTCGGCCTCCAGCACCTTGAATTCCAGCTCCTCAAGCACATCGACAATCAGCATGCGCACGATGTTGTCGTCTTCAACGACCAGGATGATGGATTTATCGGTGGACATAGTGAGGCTCTCAAAAATGGAAAGTGCGTTGACCAGTCGATCAAAATTGACGAGGCCATGCATGAGTAACTGGCGGAATCCGACAAGTTCCCATGCTTGGTGCAAAAATAATAGCTGCACATCAGCTGCCAAGGATAACCGCTGCGATGCCCGAGAGCAGCTGAATGTAGGATTTTGCGTAAAAACACGTCAGAAGATTGGAACAAT
>JALYPE010000877.1 GCA_030856525.1 Pseudomonadota bacterium
GTCAGGAACTCGACGCCGCGTTGCTTGAAGCGCAACTGCGCGCCGCGCTCAGCGCTTAAGCCATGCACCTGCTCAGGACCCAGCCCGGCGGTTTCGTCTCGGATGACAACATTGCCGACCTTGGCCAGACGCCCGCCGAGCTGGTGATCCTGTGCAGCGGTGATTCCAGCCTCGCGTTGCTCGCCGAAGCGGCGCAGCAATTGCCCGATGATTACCCGAGCGTGCGCCTGGCCAATCCGATGCAGGTACAGAATCACGCGTCGGTCGATCTGTACGTCGATGACGTGCTGCGCCACGCCAAGGTCATTCTGATTTCCCTGCACGGCGGCATCGGTTACTGGCGCTATGGCGTTGAACGTCTGGTGGAACTGGCTGCACGCGGCGTGCAGCTGATTCTGGTGCCGGGTGATGATCGCCCGGACCCGGAACTCAGCGACCTGAGTACCGTGAGTGCACAGGATCGCGATCGCCTCTGGCAGTTCCTGCGTCAGGGCGGAATGAACAATGCTCTGGACTTCTTTCATTGCCTGGCAAGCCGTTGGCTCGGTCGCGATTACGCCTGGGCCGAGCCACAAACTCTGCCGCGCACTGCGATTTATCATCCGCACAAAAGCCCTGCGAACTTGAGTGACTGGCAAGCCGAATGGCAGCCCGGTCATGCGGTGGCGGCGGTGCTGTTCTACCGCTCACATTTGCAGGCCGCGAACACAGCCTTCATCGATGTCTTTTGTCAGCGCCTGCAAGCGGCCGGCCTCAATCCATTGCCGGTCGCCGTGGCCAGTCTGAAAGAACCCGGCTGCCTGACGGTGGTCGAGGACTGGCTCGATGAGGTCGGCGCGAGTGTCATTCTCAATACCACCGGTTTCGCCCAGTCCAGCCCTGAAGCGCCGCATTTGCGTCCGTTTCGCCGCAATATTCCAGTGATCCAGGCGATTTGCGCGCAGGACAACGAACCCGGATGGCGCGCCAGCGAACAGGGCCTTGGCCCCCGTGACCTGGCGATGCACATTGCGCTGCCGGAACTGGACGGGCGAATCATCAGCCGCCCGATCAGCTTCAAGGATCTGGCGTGGCGCAGCGAACGCAGTCAGTCGGACGTGGTGTGCTATCGAGCCCAGCCTGAGCGCATGGATTTTGTCGCTGAACTGGCGCGGCGTTGGGTGGAGCTGGCCCGTGTGCCAAACGCTGAAAAACGCATCGCCTTGACCCTCGCCAACTACCCGACCCGCGATGGGCGCATCGGCAATGGCGTGGGTCTCGATACCCCGGCGGCGGCATTGAATATTCTGCGGGCGTTGCATCAGCAAGGCTATCCGCTGCCGGCCGAATTGCCGGACAGCGGCACCGCGTTGATCCAGCAATTGCTCGGCGGCGTCAGCAACGACCTCGACACCCTCGATCAGCGTCCTTGTCATCAAAGCCTTGCGCTCGATGACTATCAGCAAATGTTCGACGCTTTGCCGCAGGCCAATCGCCAAGCCGTGCTGGAACGCTGGGGCCCACCGGACAACGATCCGATGTGCCGTGGCGGACGGATGATGATCGCCGGGCTGCGCTTTGGCCTGACCTTCGTCGGGATCCAGCCGGCGCGGGGTTATCAGGTCGACCCGAGTGCGGTGTATCACGACCCTGATCTGGTGCCGCCGCATGGTTATCTGGCGTTCTATTTCTGGCTGCGTCACACCTACGGCGCCCACGCGGTGATCCACGTTGGCAAGCACGGCAACCTCGAATGGCTGCCGGGCAAAGGTGTCGGGCTGTCAGAAAACTGCTGGCCGGACGCATTGCTCGGCCCGATGCCAAACATTTATCCGTTTATCGTCAACGATCCGGGCGAGGGCGCACAGGCCAAGCGCCGCACGCAAGCAGTCATCATCGACCACCTGATGCCGCCGCTGACTCGCGCCGAAACGTATGGTCCGCTGCGCAACCTGGAACTGTTGGCAGACGAGTATTACGAGGCGCAACTGCTCGATCCGCGCCGTGCCCGCGAGTTGCAGCGCGACATTCTGCAACTGGTGCGCGACACCCACATCGACCGCGAACTGCAACTGGACGAGAAGCTCGACAGTGACGCCGATGCAGCGATCTGGCTGCCGCGTCTCGATACCTTTTTATGCGATTTGAAAGAATCGCAAATCCGCGATGGCTTGCACATTTTCGGCGAGTCACCGAGCGGGCGTCTGCGCGTCGATACGTTGCTGGCGTTGCTGCGCATACCCCGTGGCGACGGGCGCGGCGCGCAGTCGAGTGTGTTGCGGGCGCTGGCGAAGGCGTTTGGGTTGGGGTTCGATCCGCTGGATTGTGGATTGGCCGAGCCGTGGGTTGGGCCGCGTCCTGATGCCTTGTCGGCGATCAGCGATGAGCTCTGGCGTACCGCCGGCGACACCCGTGAACGGTTGGAATTGTTTGCTGCCAAGCTTATCGCGCAGACATTAGCCACCACTGAACTCCCAGCGAATGATCCCCTGTGGCGAGGGGATTTATCCCCGTTGGACTGCGCAGCAGTCCCTTTTTCTGGGTTCGCTGCGCGAACCAACGGGGATAAATCCCCTCACCACAATGGCTCGCTCCCACAGGGACCGGAGTGGGATGAGGTAGCCGCCATCCTCACTCACCTCCGCGAAGTCGTCGCCCCACTACTGGACGCCTGTGGCCCCGCCGAAATGCGCGGTCTGCTCGACGCCCTCAGCGGCCGGTTCGTTCCGGCCG
>JALYPE010000879.1 GCA_030856525.1 Pseudomonadota bacterium
CCCATGGCGCTTCGGTAAAACCGCTCGTCTGGGCGTTATTGGCTGAGGCGTATGGCCGTTTCGGCGCGCAACCAACCCTGCTGGAACGGGATTTCTATTTCCCGGTGTTTTACGAATTGGTGCTTGAGCTGCGCACCATTCGCCGCTTGCAAGATCAGGAGGTGCACCGTGGCTAAGCGCACGCTGCAGGAACAACAGACCACGCTAGGTCTCTATCTGCGCGATCCCGAGCACAACGCGCCACCGGCCGAAATGCCCTTGGCACGGGTAGAGGTCTATCGCGATCTGGTATTGCGGAATCTGTCGACGTTGCTCAGTGGCACCTTTCCGGTGTTGATCAAGATCCTCGGCGACGATCAGTGGCGTTCGCTGGTGCGAATCTTCCTGCGGGATCATCGCGCCCAAACGCCTAAATTCGGTGAGATTGCGCAGGAGTTTGTCGAGTTTCTCGCTGCTGAACCGGATGCGTTGAAGGAAGGTGCCTGGCCGCCGTTCATGGTCGAACTGGCACATTACGAATGGGTCGAGATGGTCCTGCAACAGTCCGACGCACAGCCTCTGCCGTCGGGTTCTGCCGAGACTCTGCTGCAGCAGTCCCTGCTCATTTCACCGCTGGCATGGCCATTGGTTTACGCTTGGCCGGTGCACTTGGTTGGTCCGGACTTCCAGCCGCACACCGCGCCTGCTCAGCCAACCTTGTTATTGGTTCGACGAGCGGCGGACTGGAGTGTGAAGTTTGCCGAATTGAGCCCTTTGGCGTGGCGGCTGCTGCAACGCATCGCCGAGTTTCCTTTACTCGATGGCCAGGCGCAGCTGGAGGGTCTGGCGCAGGAGGCAGGCGCTGTCGGGTCGCAAACCTTCATGGACGGCGGTCTGGCAATGCTGCGGCAGATGCACGGGGAAGGAGTGGTTGGCGTAACTACCCCCCGCTGACCCTACGTTTTGCCAGGCAATGTCAGCTCCGCGCACAATCCACCGCCTTCGCGGTTGCTTAATATCAGCGACCCGCCGATCGCCAGCGCCAGTTGCTGCGCAATTGCCAACCCAAGGCCAGTGCCGCCGGTGCTGCGGTTGCGCGAGTTTTCCACGCGGTAAAACGGCTCCATGACATTTGCCAGTTGCGCTTCGGCGATTCCCGGGCCACGGTCCAGGACTTTCACCGACAGACTGCCTTCAGGTTTCGATGCCACCTGTAACTCGGCTGCACCGGCAAATTTCAGCGCATTGTCGGTCAGGTTCACCAGGACTCGCCGCAGGGCATGCGGACGGGTGTTTATCACCGCGCCGCTTTTGCCGTTGAGCTGCACATCCTTGCCCACGTCCTGATAGTCGAACACCAGGCTGTCGAGGAACGAATCCAGATCGGTGCGCCGGCTTTCCTCGGTCGAGCCATGGATGCTGCGGGCATACGCCACGCCTTCGCGCACCAGATGTTCCATCTCGCCGAGGTCGTTGCACAGTTTGTCTTTTTCGCTGGAATCATCCATGAATTCGGCACGAAGTTTCATCCGCGTGATCGGCGTTTGCAGGTCATGGGAAATTGCCGCGAGCAGCTGCATGCGCTCCTTCAGATACGCGGCAATCCGCGCCTGCATGGCATTGAACGCCCTGGCGGCATGCGCGACTTCGGTGGGGCCTTCTTCGTCCAGCAGCACGGCATGGGCGTTGGGGTCCAGGCTTTCAACGGCTTGAGACAGGCGGGTGAGCGGGCGAATGGCGATCCGCACCGCGAGCCAGGTGCAGAGAATCATCAGGGCCAATTGGCCCAGCAATACCATCGGCAACCAGGGCGACAACGGCACCATCGCCGGTCGCACATCGATTGTCAGCGGGCTGCCGTCCGACAGCTTGAGGTGCACTTGAAAGTGCTTCTGCGATCCGGGAATGTCGGTGACGGTCATCGGGTAATCCATGCCGATGGCGTCCTTGATCGAGGTCATCGCGATGGGCGTGTCGCTCATGTGTGTACCGGGCGATCCCTCATTCAGCAGGTAGCGGTAGTTACGTCGATCCAGCTGCTGCAGCCAGCCTGCGCGTTCTTCGGCGGGCAGGCGGTCGAGGATGGCCACGGACGTCGACACGTCGGTTTCCAGGTTGCCCAGCATGGTGGTCTTCGCGCTTTCGTAGCGTTCGTAGTATTGCGCGCCGAAAGACAGCGCCTGCGTCAGAAGCAGGCCGATCAGGAAGATCAACGATAGCCGCGAGGCGAGGGTGCGAGGCCAGCGCATGGACATTTTCATGCTCGTGCTCCAAGTACTTCCACCGGCAGGGAGAACACGTAGCCTTCGCTGCGTACGGTCTTGATGTAAGCCGGTTCGCGGGCATCGTCGAGCAGGCGTTGGCGCAAGCGGCTGACCAGCAAATCGATGGAGCGGTCGAACAGGTCGGCGTCACGGCCCTGGGTCAGGTTGAGCAGCTGGTCGCGATTGAGCACGCGTTGCGGATGATCGAGAAACACCCGCAGCAGTCGATATTCTGCACCGCTGAGGGCGACCATGGTGCCGTCGTCATCGAGCAGATGGCGGGCGGAGGTGTCCAGACGCCAGCGCCCGAACGCCAGCAGGCGACCGGTTTCGGTCACCACCAGGTTGGGCGGCAGCATGCGCGTGCGGCGTAGCACGGCGTTGATGCGCGCGAGCAATTCACGGGCGGCGAACGGCTTGACCAGATAATCGTCGGCGCCCATTTCCAGGCCGATGATGCGATCGGTTTCATCGTTGCGGGCGGTCAGCATCAGCACCGGCGTGGCCTTGTGCTTGCCGGAGCGAATTTCACGGCAGAGCATCAGACCATCGTCGCCGGGCATCATGATGTCCAGCACGATCAGGTCCACCGGCGTGGACTCCAGAAACGAGCGCATCTGGCGTCCATCGGCGACGACGGTGGTACGCAGTCCGTTCTTCTTCAGGTAATTGCCTACCAGCTCCCGGATCTCGCGGTCATCGTCGACGATGAGAATGTGGTCAACGTGTTCCATGGGCCAAGCCTCTGTAAATGGGATTGCTGCTCAGTCTATAGAGCCTTCATGCGTTCGCCCGCTGCGGTTTGTATTGCAGTGTATCTGCTCTGACGAGGGATACATGCAGAGGCAAAAACGGCAAATTCCAGGGGTTTTGTATGGCTGTGTATCAGAACGGGGTTTTGATACGAACCGATTTATCCGCGCCTTTCTTTGACACAGACGAGATACCTCGCGGGCTTCTAATGAGCTCCATCGAGGCAAACCAAACCGCCTCGGCTCAATTGAACGACCTACCCATTGAAGCCTTGAGGACACCACCATGAACACCAAAGCCATCTACGCCACTTGCCTGTTTGCCGCACTGAATATCTGCACCTTCTCGGCCCGCGCCGAAGCCGACGTCACGCCAAAAACCTACACCTATGGGACGCATCTGGACATCAAGCAAGTCGTGTCGCTGACACAGGATGCCGCACCTTCCTGTGGGGTGGTGAATGCTCAGATGACCTACCTGGATTCCAGCGGGAAAACCCAGGTGCTGGACTATCGCAAATTTGCCGACAGCTGCAACGAAGGTAACTGAGCCGCCAGTTGAACCCTTGCCGATCCCTTTTGAAACAGGAAGAACATCATGAAAAACCTCACACGCTTTTTGACCGCCAGTGTTTTCGCCTTGGTCGGCGCAGCCGCCCATGCCAATGCGGCTGTTGAACAAAGTCACTGTGGCAGCAACACGTGTTTTCAGTTGGCGCCAGTAGCGAAGGGCGGCAACGGGCTCATCGCCGAAGACGGCGCGAGCCGTACAACCC
>JALYPE010000297.1 GCA_030856525.1 Pseudomonadota bacterium
ATCCAAACATCGACGACCCGGTTATCCCCCCGACCGACCCGCAACCGGTGCCTGAGCAGGAACCGCCAGGGACTACGCCACCGCCTCGGGAGGATCCGCCGGATACGATGCCGCCGGTGGTGGTTGCCACTCAGTAAAATCCCCTAAAACGTTCATTCCCACGTCGGCGTGGGAATGTGCTGATGCTTAGGGCCTGTCTTGATCCCCATTCTTGTCAAACATCCGCACGATCTTCGGCATCACGCTGAAGATTGCCAGTGCCAAGAGTGTACTGAGCACCGCAGTCGCCTCGCGGCCCAAGCCGGCCGACACACCAATGGCAGCGGTCATCCACAGCCCGGCTGCAGTGGTCAGGCCTTTGACGTGACCCATGTCACCACCGGTGTTTTTCAGAATGGTGCCAGCGCCGAGGAAACCTATTCCGGCAATAACGCCCTGTAATACGCGACTCATGGCATCCGCTTGTGAACCTGACATTTGCGGTACCAGCACGAACAGTGCAGCACCGAGTGCTACCAGCATGTGCGTGCGTACCCCGGCGGCCTTGCCCTTTTGTTCTCGTTCGAAACCCAGAATTCCGCCCAGGATTGCCGCCATGAGCAGTCTGACGGTGATTCGTGTCAATTGAGAGGCATCGCCGATGTCAGCGAACTCAGATTTGAGCGTTACCCATACTTCATCCATCCAAGCTTCCATGAAGCCCTCCTTGTCATAATTGATACAACATGGACCGCATTGACCATTAATCAGTTGCACAGAACGATGTCGCCAGGGTGGGTCCTAAAAGTTAATCATCCATATAAATAAAGGACGCCTGACATGACTCTTCGCATCGAAAACCAAACCTGTTTTTTCACCACCGAGAACGGCGAAGAGATTCGCTTGTGTCCAGACGTCACGGTGATTACTGATTCGGAAAATGCCATGTCAGCGGTCGAACTGGATGGCCAGCGCATCTACATCACTGAAGCAGAAGCCGACGCATTGACGGTAGCAGGCGCAGTTGATGGTCGTAAGCACTTGAAGGCCACTGACGGTAGTTCGGTGATTTGACCCGCACGGTACAGCCCTTCCACCGTTAGGCTAGTTTCGGCTGATGTCATGCTCGCCGGGAGGTGCTACAACGTGTTGCAGGCAGCGGATCAACGCTCATCTGATCCGCTTTTAATCGTAAAACCTGAGTCTGTTATGCAAACAGATCCTCGCTCATAGTTCCCCGGCCTGATGGAGGCTGATGAGCTGAAGACCATGAGCGAAAAAATCCCCGTCCGAACCCTGCAACCGTCCTCATTGCTGAACGACGATTGGCCATCGCGTCCGCCGACCAAGGCTAAATCGACCGACAATCTGATCCATACCCGCAGTTTCACCGGTCTGTTTCGAAACCTGCGAATCACCGGTGCCGGCTTCCTGTTCCTGCTCTTTTTCGGCACGGTATGGTTGAACTGGGGTGGGCGTCAGGCGGTACTCTGGGACCTCTCCGAAAGCAAATTCCACATTTTCGGCGCGACCTTCTGGCCTCAGGACTTCATCCTGCTCTCGGCATTGTTGATCATCGCCGCGTTCGGATTATTCGCAATCACGGTGTTCGCCGGTCGAGTCTGGTGTGGGTACACTTGTCCGCAAAGTTCCTGGACGTGGATCTTCATGTGGTGCGAGAGGATCACCGAAGGCGAACGCAATCAGCGCATCAAATTGCAAGCCGCGCCGTGGAGTTTGAACAAGCTGATGCGCCGCTCAGCGAAGCACACGATGTGGCTGGCCATCAGCCTGTTGACCGGTCTGACGTTTGTCGGCTATTTCACACCGATTCGTCCGCTCGCCGAAGAACTGCTGACCCTGCAGATCGGTGGCGTCAGCCTGTTCTGGGTGATGTTCTTCACCGCCGCGACCTACATCAACGCCGGCTGGCTGCGCGAAGCGGTGTGCATGCACATGTGCCCCTATGCGCGATTCCAGAGCGTGATGTTCGACAAGGACACCCTGACCATTTCCTACGACGCCGCCCGTGGCGAAAGCCGTGGCCCGCGCAAACGCGATGTGAACCCGGCCGATGTGGGTCTGGGCGACTGCATCGACTGCCACTTG
>JALYPE010000339.1 GCA_030856525.1 Pseudomonadota bacterium
AATGGCCGCCGCCCGGCGTAATGGCTTGCCGGTGGTCTATCTGGGTCGGCACGGCAGCGGCCGTTTTGGTGACCTCGCGCGGGACGCCATGAACGCTGAAGGTATCCAGATGGGTATTGCTCACCGCGCCGAGCGGGACACTGGGCTGTGCGTCGCGGTGACGGAAGCGACGGCCGAGCGCAGTTTCATTTCCTACATCGGCGCCGAAGGCGAATTGACCGCTGACGACCTGGCCAGTGTGCCGGCGGAGGCGGGCGACTTTGTCTACGTCAGCGGCTACAGCCTGCTGCACGCAGCCAAAGCTCAAGCGCTGGTGGACTGGGTATTGGCGTTGCCGACTGACATCAACGTGGTGTTTGACCCAGGTCCGCTGGTGGATTCACCGGATGCGCCGTTGATGCAGAGGTTGCTCGGGCGCATTGATGTGTGGACCAGCAACAGTGTCGAGGCCTTGCGGTTTAGCGGCGCTTCGGACATTGCCGGGGCGCTGGATCGTCTGGGCGGTCTTTTACCGATTGATACGCTGTTGGTGGTTCGCGATGGCCCGCACGGCTGCTGGATCAGCCAGCACGATGAGCGTCAGCATGTGCCGGGCTTCAAGGTGGCAGCGGTGGACAGCAACGGCGCGGGGGATGCGCATGCCGGAGTGTTTGTCGCAGGTTTGGCGCACGGATTGCCGGTGATTGAGGCGGCCCGGCGAGCAAATGCCGCAGCGGCGTTGGCGGTGACCCGGTGGGGGCCGGCGACTGCGCCAGAGAGTGCTGAGGTTGATGCGTTGGTCAAACAATCATCCGGCGCTTGATTGATTGCCATCGCTGGCAAGCCAGCTCCTACAGATCGCGGTGAAGTTGAAGTACTCGATCACCTGTGGGAGCAGGCTTGCTCGCGAAGAGGTCGGAGATTCTGAGAGATTCAGTGATCCTGCAAACGGTCGCAGCCGCGGGCAGCTGCGACTCGATAGGCGCTTTAAGCGTCGAGCTTGCGCGCTGCTTCAACGCCGGCTGAACTGAGCTTGATCGGCATGTTCAGTGAATGCTCGCCTGCGTCGTTGCAGGTCACATGGCCGTGTTGGATCAAGCCTCGCTTTTGGAGTTGGGCGAGGGTGCTCGCCACGACTTTCTCACCCCGGTAATTGTCCAGAACCTCCTTGCCTAGCCCGCTCGGGTGAGCGTGCAGCAAGCGGGTTAGAACTTCTTTTTCCAGGTCGTTATCAACGTTCATGGTTACCTCTCATGGCTGTGGATAGGTCGTGCATGTACTTGCGTGGGCGATTACTGGCTGGCACCGCCACCTTCTGAACCCGAACCACCGGTGGTGGTTTTCGAGCCGATGCCGGGGCCGGCGTTGTCTGGAGTGGCGTCCGGCGTGTTCAAGCCGCCCTGACGTCCAGGGTCACTGCCTTGCGTCCGCGGGTCGGTGCCGGTGGACGGCGGCAAGCCGCTGTCGACGCCGGTGCCGTTGGTATTCATACCGGGCGTGCTCTGAGTGGCGGGAGCGCCGGTGCCGCCCACCGGATTGGTCGGGCCGGTGCCGGAAGCAGTATTGGCAGCGAATGCGGCAGAGGACAGAAGGGTAGCGAACGTAAGAGCGGTCAGCCTGGACAAGATCATGGTGTCGTCTCCATTTATTAAAAGTCCTTACCTCACGTTGGTCGGCTCTGTTCGGAATTGGTGCCTGAGGAACGACGAACGGTTCAGACCTGCTCAAGCGATTCGGCGCTGTCGTCCCGCCGCCAGATCAAGCGTCCCACGGTGATCACCCAGTTCAGCAGTGCTACTGCGAGAACTGTGAGCAGAAGTGTCGTCATACCGTGTTCAACGATGATCATCCCGGCTAGCAATGGAAAGCCGAACACGCCGATGAAGTACGACAGGCTGAACAGCAACAACGATTGCGAAGTAACACCATGTGGCGCTTCATTCGCCGCCAGGCCATTGATCACCGAGTACGTCAGCCCGTAACCGACCCCAAGCATCGTCGCCGCCAGCACGTAGGTAAACCCGCTGTCGACGCCGG
>JALYPE010000363.1 GCA_030856525.1 Pseudomonadota bacterium
CCCGTCACGACAGCCACAAATACGCCTGGACCCTGCCGGTGGCAGCGGTGGGCATGATTTGCCTGGCTTATGTGTCGGGTCCGAAGCCGATGGCCACTGCCCCGGAAGTCGCGAAGGCAGCTGGCGCCATCGAGTACCAACCGTTGCCGGAAACGGCATTGGGCGGTGGCTTGAAACCGGCAGAAGCGAAGCCTGCTCAAGCTCCTGCCACTGCGCCAGCGCAGGCGTCCAACGCTGGCCCCGGCTTCGACAAGGTGCATAACGTAATTCAGGAACGCTGCACGGTTTGCCATTCGGCCAAACCAACCAGTCCGCTGTTCAGTGCGGCGCCGGGCGGTGTGATGTTCGACACGCCGGAACAGATCCGCCAGAACGCCCCGCGCATTCAGGCTCAGGCCGTGGCCAGCCAGATCATGCCGTTGGGCAACATCACGCAGATGACCCAGCAGGAACGCGACCTGATCGGCGCGTGGATTGTGCAAGGGGCTCAGACCAACTGATTCGTCATTGAAAAAGCATCGCTGGCAAGCCAGCTCATACAGATCCCGTGTCGGTCATCAAACCGATGAACGACATCAATCTGTAGGAGCTGGCTTGCCAGCGATCAACCGCACTGCGGTTGCCTGAAACAAAAAATCACAAGAATAAAAAAGATCCGAGGTGTTGCATGTCCGAGCTATCCAAAGCGCGCATCCCCGACGCACCCGCCATTCAGCGTTTGCCCCTTTTGCAACTGATCCTGGTCGGGTTGCAACATGTTTTGCTGATGTACGGCGGAGCCATCGCGGTACCGCTGATCATCGGACAGGCCGCTGGCCTGAGTCGTGAAGAAATTGCCTTCCTGATCAACGCCGACCTGCTGGTCGCCGGTATCGCCACCATCGTTCAGTCACTGGGCATCGGCCCGATGGGCATCCGTATGCCAGTGATGATGGGCGCCAGTTTCGCCGCTGTCGGCAGCATGGTCGCCATGGCCGGCATGCCCGGCATCGGTTTGCAGGGGATCTTCGGCGCGACCATCGCCGCCGGGTTCTTCGGCATGCTCATCGCACCCTTCATGTCCAAAGTCGTACGCTTCTTCCCTCCTCTGGTGACCGGCACGGTCATTACCTCGATCGGTTTATCGCTCTTCCCTGTTGCCGTGAACTGGGCCGGCGGCGGTGCCGACGCGGAACAATTCGGCTCGCCGATTTACCTGGCAATCGCCGCCGTCGTGCTGGCGACGATTCTGCTGGTGCATCGCTTCATGCGCGGTTTCTGGGTCAACATTTCAGTGCTCATCGGCATGTGCCTGGGCTACGTGATCTGCGGCGTGATCGGCATGGTCGATCTCAGCGGCATGGCTCAAGCACCATGGCTGCAGTTCGTGACGCCGCTGCACTTCGGCATGCCCAAGTTTGAACTGGCACCGATTCTTTCCATGTGCCTGGTGGTGGTGATCATCTTCGTCGAGTCCACCGGCATGTTCCTCGCGCTGGGCAAGATCACCGGTCAGGAAGTTTGCCCGCGCATGTTGCGACGGGGCCTGTTGTGCGATGCCGGCGCCTCGTTCTTCGCCGGTTTCTTCAACACCTTCACGCACTCCTCGTTCGCGCAAAACATCGGTTTGGTGCAAATGACGGGCGTGCGCTGCCGCTCGGTGACCATCGTTGCCGGCGGGTTGTTGATTGTGTTGAGTCTGCTTCCGAAAGCAGCGTTCCTGGTGGCCTCGATTCCACCGGCCGTATTGGGCGGCGCCGCCATTGCGATGTTCGGCATGGTCGCTGCGACCGGGATCAAGATTCTGCAAGAAGCCGACATCGGTGATCGCCGCAACCAGTTGCTGGTGGCGGTGAGCATCGGCATGGGTCTGATCCCGGTGGTGCGTCCGGAATTTTTTGCGCACCTGCCGCTGTGGATGAGCCCGATCACTCACAGCGGCATCGCCATGGCGACGTTGAGCGCACTGGCGTTGAACCTGCTGTTCAACATCCTGGGCGGCAAGGAACGCGCCGCCATCAACGACTGCCACGCTCACCCGCATTGACACAAAACATCACCCCCTGTGGGAGCGGGCTTGCTCGCGAAGAGGCCATCAGCTTCAACATCCACGTTGACTGACATACCG
>JALYPE010000421.1 GCA_030856525.1 Pseudomonadota bacterium
TGGTATGCGCTACGAAAAAAGGCGAAATGTCCGACTTCTTGCTCGCCGATGTCCTCGGGAGCTATGCGCAGGTGAGTATTGGTGCTGTTGATGAAGTAGGCCAGTAGGCGTTCGATGGCCGCAATCGTACCGTAAGGATCGTCTGTGAGGCTGATGGCGAGGATTTTTGCGCTGACATTGGCGAAGGGCAGCCCGCCACTGGCAGCGTGGATGAGGCGACCACTGGGTCGTGTTTCATATCTGGCTGTCGGTGTGCTCCAGTCGCGGACGACGCCAGCGGGCGTATCTTCCAGCCAGCCGAGGCGTCTGCCGGGAAAGTAGCCACAAAGTATTGTCAGCAGTGGCATTGCCACATGCCACTTGCCGAACATTCGCCATTGATGCGCGGGCGCATAGTCACGCCAGTAGGCAAATTGTGCTCCAACCGTGACGAGATGGCGGATCACACTTCCAGAGGCGCCAAGGCCTGCCGCGCAGCCACCAAAGCTGTGGCCGACGACATCGATGGGTTGACCGGGAAATTCACGCTCGGCGCGTTTGAGCATCGCCTCGAAATCCAGCGCGCCCCAATCGGACCACGACGCCTGCAGCTGCCTCAGCGATAACGGTCGCGATTCGCCAATGCCACGGTAATCGTAGGTGATAACGTCAAAGCCGTTGGCGAAAAGGTAATCGGCAAAACGCGAGTAATGCCGGCAGCGAACCGAGGTGGCAGCGTTGATGATCACCACTGGACGAGTGATGTCTTGAGTCGGATGCCGCCAGGTCAAACCGCCAAGGGCGTAACCGTCGGCGGCTTGCTCTTTGAAGGCTTGGCCGCAAACGGACGTCGCTGGCGGGCACTCGGCTTGAACAGCGGGTTGTGCGATGTCGTGCGAATTCATCAGGTTCGACCTTTGCCGGTGTCCGTCAACGATAGTCTTTATCCGGTGCTCTGGGCGAGTCGCCGCTCTTCGATTGCAGCGCGTTCGCGATCCAGCTCCGCACGCAACTCTTCTTCACTCGGCAGTACCAGCTTGTACTTGCTGGCGAACAACTGTTCATGACCTTCCAGCATCGAATAACGCACCAGCGACGCGTCTTTTTGTGCGCAAAGAATAATCCCCACGGTCGGACCATCCTCCGGGCCGCGTTTCAGGTCGTCATACATGCGCACATACATGTCCATCTGCCCTACGTCCTGATGGGTCAACTCGCCCCGTTTGAGATCGAAAATGACAAAGCACTTGAGCAGGTAATTGTAGAACACCAGGTCAATGTAAAAGTCTTTGCTCTCTGTGCTGATCCGCTGCTGCCGGGCGATGAAAGCGAAGCCTTTGCCCAGCTCGAGCAGGAAGGCTTGAAGCTGATTGATCAACGCCTGTTCAAGACTGGTTTCCTGCGTGAGGCCTGCATTGGGCAGGCCCAAAAATTCAAGCATCACCGGATCCCTGATGAAATCTCTGGGTTGTGCGTTCATTTGCTGAATCTTGGTGCAGGCCTCCTGCTCAACGGCAGGCCGGTCGCGGCTTACCAGCAGGCGCTCGTAGTAGAGCGTGTTGATCTGGCGTTCCAAAGCCCGGCTGGACCAGTTTTGAACGGCCGATTCGTTCATGTACCAATGTCGGGCGTGATCATTCTCTACGCGGAGCAGGCGGCGATAATGGGTCCAGCTCAATTCGTGACGCAGTGCGTCACGAATTGGGAAAGCCTGGTAAAAAAGGCGCATGTACCGCAAGTTCGAAGCGTCGAAACCTTTCCCGAACTCTTTAGTGAGACTCTTCGCAAGTGTCGCCACCAACTGCTTACCGTAGCTCGCGCGCCGAGCCCCCTCCTGCTCGAACTCCACGATATGCCTTCCAATCTGCCAGCAGGTTTGCACCTGAACGGTATCAACCGTGCGCAGAATTTTCAGCCGTGCCTCTCGGATCAGTTCGCCCAAATCGCCGAGCAGAATATCGAGGTGTGAGTCTTGAGTATTGCCAGGTCTGAGTACGCTCATGAAGTCTTCCACCGCCAAATGAACAGGTGGAAATGATTGCAGGGAAGTCGGGTAGAAGATGCCGGGCGCGGCTGGTAGATCGGAAGGAAGGTTCGGGTGATTTTGCGGGACCACGCCAACTGCGAGCAGGGTTCAAGGAGTACGCCCTGTAGTCCGTTTCGCAGTGAGTTCAGGTACTGGTCATTCTGAAACTGGAGCGTCCAGCGTCGCCTTCACGCCGAATATCATAAGGAAGCCAGTGACTGGATGATTGCTACACGCAACGGGTTGGTGTCTACGCTCAGCAACTTGGCGGCCAAGGCACAGCAGACGACGATCAACATCGGCTTGATCAGCTTTGGACCGACTCGAACGGCGGCTCGTGCGCCCAATTGAGCGCCCACAAACGCGGCGAGTGCCATCGCTATGGCAACGGGCCAGACA
>JALYPE010000438.1 GCA_030856525.1 Pseudomonadota bacterium
CGGATCAACTGCTTGGCGAGCATAGGCACCAGCACCAGCAATAGCGCGGTGAAGATCAACGTGATCAGCGCGAACACCGCCACCACTGACCATGTGCGAGACAAACCGGCCTTTTCCAGACGATCCACCAGCGGGTCGAACATGTAGGCCAGCAGGAGCGCCACGAGAAACGGCGTGAGAATCGGATGTAACAGCCACAGAAATGCGCAAAGCAGGACCAACCCACCGAGCCAAAACCAACGCCGCGTATCGGCCATGTAAAACTCCTGCTTTATATAAGGAAAGAAAATCTACCAACGGAAACGCAATTGCGGCGTCACCACCGGTGTCGGCGCCAAGACAGGCGCGGTGCTGCCGTCCACGGGCTGAACCGGTGCGACGGGCACAGGCACTTCACCGGCAGGCACTTCCTGCAATTTTGCCAGTGACAGTTGCGCACGCAGCTGTTCGGCACTGCCATTGACCCGATAAAGAATACGGTCGCCATCGACACTTTGCAGGCGCCCGCGAAACGGTTCGAGCAACCGGCCCAGTGTTGCATAACGCTCAAGGCTCATGCCCTGCACTTCCAGCAGTTGCTCGCCGCTGGCTCCCGGCTTGACCACAAAACGCGGCGCGAGGCGTTGATTGACGGCCAGCATGACTGCATCGGCCAGCGCCGCCTGGTCCGCGCCCTCGACACTGCCCGCCTCCTTCTTGTCGCCGAGCCACAGTTGCCATTTCGCCTGCCACTGACCGCCCTCCTCGCGGGCATGCACCGCCAGCAAGGCGTCGGCATTGTAACGGTCTGATGCATCGCGTAACGGCGCAGGGTCGGCGCCTTCCAGATTCGGCGCGGTGGCCACCAACTGTTCACTCAGGTCGGCCATCGGCAAACGCAGCGGCAAACCACGATGCTGAGCCGCCCGACGCAGCGGCGCGGCACTGGCCTGGCCGTCGCCCACCAGGCTCGCGCCTTCGGTGGAATCATTCAACCACCAGCTCAGGATCGACGGCCGATTCGCGCCCCACAGCGACAAACCCGCGCGACGCAACGCCGCCTGGGTCGAGGCCGGATCGAAATCGACTTTCAGTACCTCCGGCGGCCCGGCTTCAAAACCGTATTGACTAATGATCTGCTGCGGATCTTTCTGAATCGCGGCCAGGCCTGGATTCTGTGCGGCCTTGGGATCGCCGGTCAGGCGCGTTACCAGCGTTTCCAGCGCTCGCTGGGTTGCCTGGGTACGCTCTTCGGGCCCCTGACTGCTGACAGGCTCGCGCACTTGATAAAGGCCTTTAACGGTTTCTGCCTGACTGGCCAGGCTGATCAGGGACAAACATCCTGCAAACAACAATCCGGAAAAACGCATGGAAGATTCCTGACGACAAGGGCGGCTGGAACAGGCCGCGTGAAGATAATCGAGCAAGGCTGTGACCATCGCCCCGCGCAAAACATTCACACGTCCCGGTTAAGTTTTCGCACTGCCCTAACGATAGACGGTAATGGCGCCACCTTATACCGCGTTAAGCATTGCAAACCGCTGGCACACTGAAGCTTTTTTTGAGCGGATATGTCCCTGCCGTCGGCGTGAGGATGGCCGCTGTCCCTCAAGCCTGATAAAATCGCGCGCCTTCGCAGACCGGCAACAGCCGGGCACCCTGAAATGCGCGCATGGCAGCTGCCTTCGTCTGTTTCGGCGGTCCCACTGGAACTGGTCGTCACCCCTGAATCCCCCCTAAAGGCCTGGATCATGAGCAAGCAACCCTCCCTGAGCTACAAGGACGCCGGTGTAGACATCGACGCCGGTGAAGCATTGGTCGAACGCATCAAGAGCGTCGCCAAGCGCACTGCGCGCCCGGAAGTCATGGGCGGCCTGGGCGGTTTCGGCGCCCTCTGCGAAATCCCGGCCGGCTACAAACAGCCTGTGCTGGTTTCCGGCACCGACGGCGTCGGCACCAAGCTGCGTCTGGCGCTGAACCTGAACAAGCACGACAGCATCGGCATCGACCTGGTTGCCATGTGCGTGAACGACCTGGTGGTTTGCGGCGCCGAGCCACTGTTC
>JALYPE010000445.1 GCA_030856525.1 Pseudomonadota bacterium
TGTGGGAGCGGGCTTGCTCGCGAAGAAGTTGACGCGGTCCAACTGACCTACATCAAACCCCTACTCCCCCCATCCAAGGACCCCGGATGCTTGAGCTTGTCGCTGCGTTCATCTGCCTCACCACCCTCCTCACTTACGTGAATTTCCGCTTCATCGGCCTGCCGCCGACCATCGGTGTGATGGTCACTGCACTGATGTTTTCCTTGTTGCTGCAAGGCCTGAGCCTGCTTGGTTACCCCGGCCTGGAAGAACGTGTTCAACAGCTGATCGGGCAGATCGACTTCGGTGATCTGCTGATGAACTGGATGCTGTCGTTCCTGCTGTTTGCCGGCGCCCTGCACGTCAACCTCAACGACTTGCGCAGCTACCGTTGGCCCATCGGCCTGCTGGCAACGTTCGGCGTACTGATCGCGACCGCCGTGATCGGCAGCCTCGCCTATTACATCTTTGCCCTGTTCGGCTGGCACGTGAGTTTCCTGTACTGCCTGCTGTTCGGCGCATTGATCTCGCCGACCGACCCGATTGCCGTGCTCGGCGTACTGCGCACCGCCAACGCCTCCAGGCCGCTGAAAACCACCATCTTCGGGGAATCGCTGTTCAACGATGGCACTGCGGTCGTGGTGTTCACCGTTTTGCTGGGCATCGCGCAACTGGGTGAAACCCCGACCCTTGGCGCCACGGCCATGCTGTTCGCCCACGAAGCGATGGGCGGCGTGCTGTTCGGTGGGCTGATCGGTTATCTCGTGTACCTGATGATTAAGAGCATCGAGCAGCACCAGATCGAGGTGATGCTGACCCTGGCGCTGGTGATTGGCGGCTCGGCCATGGCCAGCGAACTGCACGTCTCCGCGCCGATTGCGATGGTGGTCGCCGGTTTGATCATCGGCAACCTGGGCCGCAACCTGGCGATGAACGACATGACGCGCAAGTACCTGGACGGTTTCTGGGAGCTGCTCGACGACATGCTCAACGCGCTCCTGTTCGCCCTGATCGGCATGGAGCTGTTGCTGCTGCCGTTCAACTGGTTGCACGTTTTGGCCGCTGGATTGCTGGCGCTGGCTATTCTACTGTCACGCGTGTTGACCGTAGCGCCAGCCATCCTGCTGTTGCGCCGCTGGCGCACGGTGCCGCGCGGGACGATCCGGATTCTGACCTGGGGTGGCTTGCGCGGGGGCGTCTCGGTGGCACTGGCCCTCGCCCTGCCATTGGGTGAGGAGCGAGACCTGTTGCTGAGCATCACGTACATCGTTGTGTTGTCGTCGATCCTGTTGCAGGGCCTGACGATTGGCAAGCTGGTCAAGCGCGTGACCCGCGATGAGCCTGCGCCAGCGGCGCAGGCCGAGCATCACTGATTACGCGTTGTGATCCTGCGGGTCAGGCTTCTTGACTTGATCCGCGGATTCCTTCGGCGGCCCACTCTCACTGCGAATCTGCGCATGGCTGATCAGGCCAAAGATGAAGCTGCCGCCGATGATATTGCCCGCCAAGGTAGGCCCGGCGAAAATCAGCCAGAAATCCTTCCACGGCAATTCGCCGGCGAATACCAGGTACGACACTTCCGCCGAACCCACCACGATGTGAGTGAAATCGCCCAGTGCCATAAGGTAGGTGATGAGGACGATAATCCACATCTTGGCGCTCTCCATGGACGGGATCATCCAGACCATGGTGGCTATCATCCAGCCGGAAATGATGCCTTTGGCGAACATTTTGCCGGCGTCGTTTTCCATGACCTTGCGGCCGATGTCGAGGAAGGCGAGATCGGTCTTGGTGTCGAAAATCGGCAGGTTCAACATCACGTAAGCGACCAGTATCGTGCCGCACAGGTTACCCACCAGCACCACTGACCAAAGGCGAATCAAACGGCCAAAATTGTTCAGCGTGGGTTTGGTCATGACCGGCAGCACGGCCGTCAGGGTGTTCTCGGTAAACAGTTGCTGACGGGCGAGAATGACCGCGAGGAAGCCCGCGCAATAACCGAAACTGGCGATCACCTTGAAGCCTTCACCGTCCGGCAACCGGGAATTGAGCAAGCCCATCGCCATCAGCGACAGGCCCATGGTCAGGCCGGCAGCCAGGGCCGACCACCACAGGGCGGCAACGCTGCGTTCGAGCTCCTGATCGCCCTGGGTGCGGATGATTTCATGCAGCACCGCCGCGCGCGGGGGCTGGTTCTTGTCAACGTCTTGCTTCTCTTGCGCCGAAAGGTTCGGGGT
>JALYPE010000463.1 GCA_030856525.1 Pseudomonadota bacterium
CTTGTGGGCACTGACATCTTGGCACTTGTCAAAAGTGCGTATCGCTTACTGGTCAGCATGCACCCCGTGCGGCAAGTGGGGCGAGCATGCTCCCCGAGAACAAAAATCGAATCCGCGTTCACACGATCTGCATCACCGCCCTCAGTAGGTACATAAGATAGGTGAACGCTCCTTGATTCAGTCCGATGCCAGGCCCGGATTGAAATTCAACACCCCATGCAGCAAAGCGATCAAGCATTTGCACGGACAGTGTCAGTTCTGCATCTGATTTAGCAGATAGCAGACTGCCTCTGCCCCTGCAAAGCGCCGGTACACCAGTGCCAGCGCGTCGTCATCGCCCACATTACCTGGGAAGATCACCACCGGCATATCAGGAAAACGCGGGTGATCAGCGGGGCAACGTACCACGGAAACCCCGGCGGCCACCTGGCCGAGCAGGCGTGCAGTGTGCAAAGCAAGGCCCGTGCTTAATGTATCGTTAGATGTAATACCCCCCTTGCTGATGAGAAAACCCAGACTTTCGGGAAGAGTGCGCACCACGTCCATGAGCAGTGCAGACACCGCCTCACCGAATGCCAGGCGCGCGGCCTGATCGGCAAACTGCACCTCGCCACGGCTGGTATACACCACCACGGTTTTGCCTGCGGCGTGGGCGGCCCCGGCCTGCTGTAATACAGACTTTAATACCTGTGCTTGCTGTGCTGGAATGCGTCGCACGTCCACTTCAATACCCGTAACCCCCGGTTCTTGTAATAATCTGGCAAGCTGGCGGCTGCTTTTGTCCACATGTGAACCGACAATCACCGCACCGGCATGTCCAGCGCGCGTAAAGCTGCCCGTCGCCTCGGCGGATACCGGCTGCGCTGGCAAATCGGCCAGCGCCTTTACCAAGCTTGCTGCACTGCGGAACAAGAAGCGCTTGCCCTGCCCGGCGGCGGTGCGCACATCCGCCGTAAAGCGCATCAAATCATCGTAGCTTTCAGCGTCCACCACGCCGCATTGATTATCCTTTAGAAATAGCAAACGTTCCAGCACGCCCCGCCGAATATCCGCAAGCAAAAAACGCTCGACGTTATGCGCAGCAATTTGTCCGTGGGTTTTTTCTGCAACGTAATCCGGCAAAAAGCTGTGGCGGTAACCAAACACCGAATCACGGGCAAATTCGGTTTCATGCACCGGTACATTCACACCGTTCACCTTCAGATAATGAATGCTGTCGCGCGTTATACGTCCGCCCTCGAAAAATGCAGGCACCAGAAAGTGCGCGTCAAATGGCCCCAGCTCTGCGGCAATAACATTGGTCTCAACGGGATAGTGACCACGCAACGTTGAATCCGAACGGCTCACCAACACGGGATTAATGTCAGTGTCTGCCAAAGCTATTTTTAGATTGCGACATACCTCGCGCGTCACGTCAGCGGCACGCGTTGCGTCCATGCCGCGCGTGTTGGTCAGCACAAAAAACAGCGGCGCTGTATCGGCCAGTGCCGTCTTGAGCGTTGCAACATCCCATCGCATCAGCAACAGGCAGCCATGAACGGTCTGCGAGCCAGTGGGGTCATCATCAAGCACTATTATTTTAGTTTGGGTCATAGCATTTACGTCCCCGCCAAATCTTGCGCGCGGCGCGCAAGATTCTCACTCGTCAGGCCATTGAAACTCATGATCTCCGCGGGTGAGGCGGTGGTCTCGCCGCGCTTCCAGGCGAATACGTCACGCTTTGGCGCACGCGCGCGCAACATCACCGGTTCCAGTGCGGCGCTCGGGCCGCCGCTCACACCTAGTAAGACGTCAGCGTCGAACATCGCGTTAAAGTGATCGTCGTCAAGGAACAGATTGTCCGGCTCGGCGCAGGTGTCCCATGCTACATCCGTGGGCCGGTAGAGGCGACGTGGATTAACCATGGAGACGATCTTCACACCAAAACCGGCGGCCTTGAGCTTTTCTGCGGCCTCGAATACCGGCAGCAAAACCATGTCGCCCACCACGGCGAACACCACGGTCTTGGCACCGGGATGTTGTAATAGAGTGATTGCACCCTCGGTCAGGGCACGGCGGCTCTGCTCCATCGTGGTACGCACCGGTAGCGGGCTTTTCGATGCGGTGATGACGATGCCTTTGT
>JALYPE010000495.1 GCA_030856525.1 Pseudomonadota bacterium
CGCCACCGCCATTGTGGCTCCGCAAACATCCCTTATCGACCCGGACCCACCTGTCCTGCCTGCCGAAGTAATTGCGCAGACGGCAACCGTCGAAGCAACTCAGGATGTCACCGCAGATGCGCCCGCTGTCGTCATAAGCGCCCCTGCCACCGCTGAAACGCCCGCTGACGCTGCAGCGCAAACCGCCGTCCCTCAGCCCGTCGCAGTTCAATCCGTCATTGTTCAACCCGTGGCAGTTCAACCCACTGCCCCTTCTACCGCTGTTAAACCCACAGCCGGCGCCCCAAAGGCGACCGCCACACCCAACAACGCCGCAATCGCAGCCCTGCTCCGCAGCGACAAACTCACCGCCTCCCATGCACTCGAACAACTGGCCGGCGGCAATACCGCCAATCTCGCCAAAGCCACCCTCAACAGCGACGCGCCCATCGGTGCGTCCATGCTTTCGGCCATGCGCCAACTTGAGCGAACCTCCGATAATTTCGGCACGCGCAATGCGCCACGTCTCGCCGCCGGCAGCGAAGGCACCGGCAGAGTCTGGCTGCAAGCTCTCGGTCATGGCGGCACACTCGACCGCGATAAGGATGCCTTGAAGCATTCCAGCAAAGGTCTGGTGTTGGGAGCGGACTGGAGCGTCGGCGAAGCCTGGCGCCTGGGGATGATCGGCGGTAAATCCGACACGCGTCTGGACAGCCGTGGACTCGATGGCGATCTCGACAGCTGGCATCTGGGTGCTTACGCGCTGCGCCAAAGCGGGCCTGTCTCGCTACGACTTGGCGCCGCTTACAGCAAACACAACGCGGCCACCAAACGTCGCGTTGCTTTCAACGGCTTCAGCGATCGTCTGAAGGGCAGTTACGACGCCAGTAGCCAACAGGCTTTCGCCGAACTGGGTTACAAACTGAACATTGCCAGCGCCAGCGTCGAGCCGTTCGCCAACCTCGGCTACCAACGCTATCGGCGCGACAGCTACACGGAAAAAGGCCGAGCGGCCGCACTGCAAGTCCACGGTCAGACGCAGGACAACATCAGCAGCACCTTCGGCCTGCGCCTGGCAAAGATCAACACACTGGATAACGGCATGCAGCTGACCCCACGGATGAGTGCGGGCTGGAAGCACACCTATGGCGAGCTCGACAATCAGACGCGCCAACGGCTGGTGACGGGTAGCCGTGACTTCACGGTCTCGGGTGCGGCGCTCGATCGTAATAGCTTGCTGGTGGATGCCGGGCTGGATCTGGCTGTATCGGCAAGCCATTCGCTCGGCATTGGGCTCAACGGTGAAGTCGGCACAGACAGTCGAAACCAGGGTGTCACGGGTCAGTGGCGGATGAGCTTCTAACCGGTCTTCCACAAACTGCGGGCGAAAAAAAAGGGGAGCACATGCCCCCCCGAGGTTTAAAGCGGTGTATCGAGGCTGTTAACTCAGCCTTCGATCTCGATCAGGATCTCGCCCGGGTTGACCCGGTCGCCCTTGGCCACATGAATGGCGGTGACTTTGCCGGCGACGGCGGCCTGGACTTCGGTTTCCATTTTCATGGCTTCGGTGATCAGCACAGCCTGGCCAGCCTTGACCACGTCGCCCTCGCTGACCAGCACGTCGACGATGTTCCCCGGCATGGTGGTGCTGACGTGGCCCGGTGCAGTGGCTTGCTTGCGCTTGCTGCTGCCGCCGCTGACAAACTCGTTAAGTGGCTCGAACACCACTTCTTCCGGCATGCCGTCGATGGACAGGTAGAAGTGGCGCTTGCCCTCAGCCTTGACGCCAACGCCGGTGATGTCGACGCGGTAGGTTTCACCGTGGACGTCAATGACGAATTCGGTCGGTACGCCTTCGCCACCGGCGGAGCTCACCGCGCCAGCTTCCGGAATCGGCAGCAGCACTTCAGGGGTCAGCGTACCGGCGGCACGTTCTTCGAGGAATTTACGCCCGATGTCCGGGAACATCGCGTAAGTCAGCACGTCTTCTTCCGACTTGGCCAGTGCGCCGATGTCCGCACGCAGCTTGGTCATTTCCGGCTTGAGCAGATCCGCCGGACGCACGTCGATTACCTCTTCGCTACCAATCGCCTGGCGACGCAATTTCTCATTCACGGTGCCCGGGGCTTTGCCGTAGCCACCCTGCAGATAAAGCTTCACCTCGTTGGTGATGGTCTTGTAGCGCTCGCCGGCCAGCACGTTGAAAAAGGCCTGAGTGCCGACGATCTGCGAGGTAGGGGTCACCAGCGGCGGGAAGCCGAGGTCTTCGCGAACGCGTGGAATTTCCGCGAGCACTTCGCTCATACGGTTCAAGGCGCCCTGCTCTTTCAACTGGTTGGCCAGGTTTGAAATCATCCCGCCCGGTACCTGGTTGACTTGCACGCGGGTGTCGACGGCGGTGAACTCGCTTTCGAACTGGTGGTACTTCTTGCGCACGGCGTAGAAATACAAGCCAATCTCCTGAAGCAGTTCCAGGTTCAGGCCGGTGTCGTACTCGCTGCCTTTAAGGGCGGCAACCATCGACTCGGTGCCCGGGTGACTGGTGCCGGAGGCGAAGCTGGAGATGGCGGTGTCGATGTGATCGGCGCCGTTCTCGATGGCTTTGAGTTGGCACATGGTGGCCAGGCCGGCGGTGTCGTGGGAGTGGATGAACACCGGCAACGACTGCTCGGATTTCAGCGCCCTGACCAGTTCACCCGTGGCGTACGGGGTCAGCAGGCCGGCCATGTCCTTGATCGCGACGGAGTCGCAACCCATGGCTTCCATCTGTTTGGCCTGCGCCACGAACGCGTCGATGGTGTGCACCGGGCTGGTGGTGTAGGCGATGGTGCCCTGAGCGTGTTTGCCGGACGCTTTTACCGCTTCGATCGCGACACGCAGGTTACGCACGTCGTTCATTGCATCGAAAATACGGAACACGTCGATGCCGTTGACCGCCGCCTTGGCGACGAAGGCCTTGACCACGTCGTCGCTGTAATGGCGATAGCCGAGCAGGTTCTGGCCGCGCAGGAGCATTTGCAAACGCGTGTTAGGCAGTGCGGCGCGCAATTGGCGCAGGCGCTCCCACGGGTCTTCTTTCAGGAAACGTACACAGGCGTCAAACGTCGCGCCGCCCCAGCATTCCAGCGACCAGTAGCCGACTTTGTCGAGCTTGTCGCAGATCGGCAGCATGTCTTCGGTGCGCATGCGGGTGGCGAGCAGCGATTGGTGGGCGTCGCGCAGGATTGTGTCGGTTACATGTATCTTTTTAGAAACAGGGGTCTTAGTCATTGGAGTATTCCTCACAGGCCTGCGTGGGCGGCGATGGCGGCGGCGATGGCCAGGGCCAGCTCTTCGGGTTTGCGCTTGATCGAGTAGTTGGTCAGTTCAGGGTGGGCTTCAACGAAGCTGGTGTTGAACTGACCGCTACGGAATTCCGGGTTGCGCAGGATTTCCTGGTAGTACGCGGCGGTGGTCTTGACCCCTTGCAGACGCATGTCGTCGAGGGCGCGCAAGCCACGGTCCATCGCTTCTTCCCAGGTCAGTGCCCACACAACAAGTTTCAGGCACATCGAATCGTAGAACGGCGGAATGGTGTAGCCGGTATAGATCGCTGTGTCGGTGCGCACGCCAGGGCCGCCAGGCGCGTAATAACGGGTGATCTTGCCGAAGCTCGGCAGAAAGTTGTTTTTCGGGTCTTCCGCATTGATCCGGAACTGCAAGGCGAAACCGCGGTGCTGAATGTCTTCCTGTTTCACTGAAAGCGGCAGGCCGGAAGCAATGCGAATCTGCTCACGGACGATGTCGATGCCAGTGATTTCTTCAGTGATGGTGTGTTCCACCTGCACCCGTGTATTCATCTCCATGAAGTACACCTCGCCCTCGGCAAGCAGGAACTCCACAGTGCCGGCGTTCTCGTAGCCGACAGCCTTGGCCGCACGCACGGACAGGTCGCCGATATAGGCGCGCTGTTCCGGAGTCAGTTGCGGGCTCGGGGCAATCTCGATCAGCTTCTGATTGCGGCGCTGGATCGAGCAATCGCGCTCGAACAGGTGCACCACGTTGCCAAAGCTGTCGCCGAGGATCTGCGCTTCAATGTGTTTGGGATTGACGATGCATTTTTCGAGGAACACTTCCGCCGATCCAAATGCCTTGGTGGCTTCGGAAATAACCCGGGGGAACGCTTGTTCGAGTTCTTCGCGGCTGTTGCAACGACGAATGCCGCGGCCGCCGCCGCCCGAGGTGGCTTTGAGCATCACCGGATAACCGATGCGATCGCCCTCAACCAATGCCTCTTCGATACCTGCGACGTTGCCTTCAGTGCCCGGAGTGACCGGCACGCCCGCCTTGATCATGCTGCGGCGCGCTTCGGTCTTGTCGCCCATCCGGCGAATCACTTCTGCCGACGGGCCAATGAATTTGATCCCGCGCTCGGCACAAATGTCTGCAAGTTCGGCGTTTTCCGAAAGAAATCCGTAGCCGGGGTGCAACGCATCGCAGCCGGTTTCCACGCCCAGGTTCACCAGTTTGCGCGGGTTCAGGTAACCCGCCAGCGGGTCGGCACCGATGCTGTGGGCTTCGTCCGCACGCTTCACGTGCAGGGCATGACGGTCGGCGTCAGAAAAAACCGCGACCGAACGAATGCCCATCTCGGCGCAGGCGCGCACGATTCGTACGGCAATCTCACCACGGTTGGCGATCAGGATCTTTTTTATCACTTGGAGTTTCCCTTGAGCCGGTGGCACCCACGACCTGCTAGACCAGGTCGACGCGTGACTAAATGTTTCGATTTAGTCGCAGCACCACACTAGCCCTCACAAGGGATTAACAAAAATGAATAATAATTGGGTCAGCCATAAGTAAAGACTTATAGTCAGCGCATCAATCCGCGGCCGGAGCCGTCAAAATATGCGTAAGTCCTTGATGCGTATGACATTGCGTCAATTGCAGATCTTCAATGAGGTCTGTGATCTGAGGTCTTACAGCCGTGCAGCCGAAGAAATGTCACTGACACAACCTGCCGTGAGCTTGCAGATTCGTCAACTCGAAGAGCTGATCGGTCAGCCATTGTTCGATTATGTTGGCAAAAAACTCTACATGACTGAAGCGGCGGAAGCCCTGCAGCGTGCGAGCCGAGACATTTTCGGGCGCCTCGAGAATCTCGACATGCAGCTCTCGGACATGCAGGGTTCGTTGCAGGGGCAATTGAAACTGGCGGTCGAATCCAGTGCCAAGTATTTCGTCCCGCACCTGTTTGCCGCCTTCAAACGCCAGCACCCGGAAGTGAACCTGCACCTGACCGTAGTCAACCGCGGGCAGGTCATCCGGCGGCTCTCCGACAATCGCGACGATCTGGTGATTATGTCGATGGTGCCGCAGGACATGGGACTGGAGTTTCTGCCCTTTCTCAATAACCCGATCATCGCCGTGGCGCCGCCGGATCATCCGCTCAGTCACATGGGACCGTTGCGCCTGCAGGATCTGGAACCCTATACGCTGCTGCTGCGCGAACCGGGCTCTGGCACGCGGCTGGCCTGCGAGGAATACTTCAAGGAAAAGCGCGTGCACTTCACCCAGACACAGGAGGTCGCTTCGGCGGAAGCGCAGCGTGAAAGTGTGCTGGCGGGTCTGGGCCTGGCGCTGCTGACGCGCCACGCCCTGAACCTTGAGTTGGCGACTGGCGCGCTGGTTGAGCTGCCGGTCGAAGAGCTGCCGCTGTATCGCAGCTGGTGCCTGGTGCAAGCCAAGGCGAAGCGGCTGTCACCGGTTGCGCATGCGTTCCTGGCGTTTATCCGCAGCGAACGCGTGCAGATCAGCGCGCTGGTTGAGCGCTTCGACGGGAAGTTACCGGTGCTGCCTGCCAATAATTGAGTTGCAGATCGTCAGGGAAATCGCCGATCTCGGCCAGCAACTGGCGGCGTTCGCAACGATCCTCGATCGCGCGGCGAAATTCCATGCGGCGCTGATCTTCTTGCTGACGACGGGTTTTGACGGCGCTGTTGCGTTCTTCGTAGGGCTGGGCCATTTCGAGTCTCCCAAGGCGATTACGGGAGTTTCAAGATAGGTGCACTAGATGACGGTTTGGTAGCGGGTGGGTGACAAGCTGATGAATGTTTCTGCCATGGCGATTGAGTGTGGCGAGGGGATTTATCCCGGTTCGGGCTGCGAAGCAGTCGCAAAACTCTCGCATGCAGCGTCGTACGTGGTTGTCCAGGGGGCCGCTTCGCCGCCCAACGGAGATAAATCCCCTCGCCACAGGGGTCGCATGTTGCCTTGATTCAATCATCCAGCGCTTTCACCGACTTGGGCGACAAGCGCAAGCTGCGCAGACTGCGTTTCACGCTCTTCAGGTGATTGACCAGGCTCGGCCCGCGCGCCATAGCCACGCCCATCGCCAACACATCGATCACCACCAGGTGCGCAATCCGCGAGGTCAACGGCGTATAGATTTCAGTGTCTTCGTGGACATCAATCGCCAGGTTGACGGTGGACAACTCGGCCAACGGCGTCTGGCTTGGGCACAACGTGATCAGCGAGGCCCCGCTTTCGCGCACCAGATTGGCGGTGATCAGCAGGTCCTTGGAGCGCCCGGACTGGGAAATACAGATCGCCACGTCGGTGGGTTTCAGCGTCACCGCCGACATTGCCTGCATGTGCGGATCGGAATACGCCGCTGCGGTCAGCAACAGCCGGAAAAATTTATGCTGAGCGTCCGCCGCCACCGCACCCGAGGCACCAAAGCCATAAAATTCGACTCGCTGCGCCTGGGACATGAGCGTCACGGCACGCTGCAACTCCACCGGATCGAGTCTCTCGCGGACCTCCATCAGAGTGTGCAGCGTGGTGTCGAAAATTTTCAGGCTGTAGTCGGCGACCGAATCGTCTTCATGGATCGCGAACTGACCGAAGCTGGCACCTGCCGCCAGGCTTTGCGCCAGCTTCAGTTTCAGGTCCTGAAAACCCGAGCAACCGATGGCGCGACAAAAACGCACGATGGTCGGTTCGCTGATGCCCACGCTATGAGCGAGGTCGGCCATGGAGCTGTGCATCACCGCCGCCGGATCAAGCAGCACGTGGTCGGCGACCTTGAGCTCCGACTTGCGTAACAGGTGGCGTGACTGGGCGATGTGTTGCAGCAGATTCAAGGGTAGGACTCTTTGTTATTGGCAGGTGCCGGGGATGTAGCAAGCTTGTAGTTATACTACATGAATCGGCATTTTGCCTGCTCAATACGTAACCAATCCCCAGAGCCGCCGTGCCCGAGCCCACATGTAGCGCACTGGGGCAGTATTGAGAGAGGCACGGCGCGCTTC
>JALYPE010000508.1 GCA_030856525.1 Pseudomonadota bacterium
CAGGCCACCACCAGCGCGTTGCTCGCCCAGCTGCTCGATTACCAAACAAATCTTCAAGACTTGCAGGTGCGCGTGGAAGGCGCTGCCGGCAGCGCATCGAATCTTGAAAGCCTGTGGGAGCTGATTCAAGTCTATATCGACTCCTCCAGCAAACGGCTCGAGGGCGTGACTAACGCTATGTACCTGGTGTCCTTCGTCGCCAGACTTACGACCATGGTCGCCAATTGGACGTCTGTGAAAAAGCAGGCGGGTGATCTTTTGACTGCGTTTAACAATGCCTCGCGAACTCTGTAACCGGCCTGATCTTCTGATCTGACCTGTACTCATTATTCATACCTTTAAAGAGAGAATGCCATGAACGTCCAATATATCGACAATGCTTTCCAGTACCCGGTCACCGACCCAGATAAAATTTACAAGATCAGAGAAGAACTGGATTACAAGGCCCGCACGCTGAGCGGCATTTACCTTCCCGTACTGGGCGAACAACTGAATGACTTAACTAAAGAGATCGCTGCGACCGACGCCCAGGCGCTCAGGACTATTACCCTGGTGCCGACTATTCTGCAATCCAAAGAAATCCAGCATTACAGCACGGTCATTGCAACGCTGCTGCTTAGCACTCCAACAGCGGAACAGAAAGCCGCCATCGATAGTTTTAGTGCTGAAATCAAGACATTGATTGACGACGCCATACTCAGCACCCGGAAGTTCTCAAAAGACTTGAGTGACAGCCTGACTAATTTGAAAGCCGTTACCCTGAGCGACAATAGCTTTCGTATTAGCGAACTTCAGGAAGCCCTTGATGCCGCTACCCTTCAATTGCCTGGAGAAAACAGCGCCATCGAACAGCTTTTAAGAAATGAAGCCGAGCTGAATGAAGCGATCAAGGTCATTGAGGCGACTGACACTTTCACTGTGTTGAAAGAATTGCTCCTGACGGTCGAGCAACTGACTAATACCAACATGGCTGCGCCCAAAGTTGCCTTGGTGCAAGCAGGAATCAAAGCCGCCGCGCGGGTCCTCGGCCTGATCGAAAATACGATCAAATACGATACCCTGATCGCGGCTCGGCGTGAAGTGCAGAAACGGCTGGACGCTCGTCGGAGCAATTTACTTCGAATCAACGAAGACATCAAAACCCTTCACGGAAGAAAAACCCAACTAACGGAACTGCAAACGGTGCCCATATCAAGGAATGCCTATGCGCTTGAAATCAATACGCTGGTTGACTCCATCAATAAATTTCTCGACATCACTCATTTCAATGCGCCTGGGGATTTAAATGAGTTAGTCAAGGCTTTCGTTGAACACTCGAACGTATATAGCAAGCATTTGACCGACTTGCGCAAAGCATGGCGTAGTTAAGCGGGATCAGGCCTTGACGTGAGGGTCAGGGCCACCTCCGTGGCACATCTGTTCAGCACGTTGCCGGTAAAGGTGCCCCAACTCCTGGATTCGTGGGTCGGGAGCCTGCAACAGCGCCCGACTGCCAACTCGCAGAAAACTAAGGCTTCCGACTGCGAACGCCCGGTGTAACCACTGTAGAGCCTCGTCAATTTTTCCGTCACGGGCCAATAATGCCGCATGACTGAATTGTCCCCTGAAGTCGCCTGCTTCGGCAGAACGCCGATACCAGTCATAGGCGGCCGCAGCGTCAGAACGGCAGAATCGACCCTCCTCAAGATAACGTCCCAGCAGGTTCATCGACTTGGCGTGCCCCAGTTCAGCGGCGCGCTGATACAGCGCCAATGCGAGTACCTGATCCTCCGGTACCCCGCGCCCTGTGGCCAACAGGTTGGCGTAGTTATACATTGCCCAATCCAGACCGGCGTCAGCGGCGAGACGATAATGCGCGGCGGCAAGCGAGGCATCGGCGGAGCATCCCCAACCCTGCTCATGACAACGGCCGAGCATGTTGCGCGCCATCAGATGCCCGCGCTGCGCGGCAATCTCGAACCAGCGCACGGCCAGCGGCTGATCCTGAGCAATCCCACGCCCGTCCAGCAGTATCTGCCCGAGCAACGCTTGCGCTTCGAGTACGCTTTCACGCGCCGCGATCAGAATGGCCTGGGCCGCCCGAGCCGGACTTTCCTCAAGCATGGATTTCAACTGATCGCCATCAAGTACTTCTTCGCGGCGCACTCTGAACGTCATACGTCGACCCAGCGGCGCAGCAGGTTGTGATA
>JALYPE010000539.1 GCA_030856525.1 Pseudomonadota bacterium
CGCCTCAGACGCTCAGGCCATGCGCGGCATCTATAAAGTCGTCGAGCCTACAGACGTCGAACTGCCGTTTTTCAAGGAATCCAGCGTCGGCCCCGGCTCCGACAAAACCCATGTCATCAGGGATCCCGACCAATCCATCCGCTTGCCCCGAAGCGACCTCGACTCGCTGGAAATCAAGCACACCGATGCCATCTGCGCCCGCATGATCGGTAACAGCATGGCCGAAAGAATCGAGGACGGTTCCCTCATCGCCATCGACCGCGGGCTGACGCAAATCGTCGATGGAGAAATCTACGCCATCGAGCACGATGGCATGCTGCGCATCAAATACCTGCACCGTATCCCCGGCAACTCGTTGCGCATGCGCAGCCATAACAACGCCGAATACCCCGATGAAATCTTCAGGCCCGCGCACATCGAAGAGCAAAATATCAGGGTGTTGGGATGGGTATTCTGGTGGTCAACCCTGAACAAACGCAGGCCGCTGGTGCCGTTCCTCTAACAGCCCTGCGCTTTTCGCAGATGACCGGGATCCCACGGACCTACGCAATACCTGTGGGAGCCGGGCTTGCCCGCGATGACGCAAGCACATTCAGCACAAACATTTCGCCCAGCGTGGCCGAACGCTCTACCCCGCACTCCACACTGGGCATTACGCAAAAAAATCAGTATGCTGCGCCGCACATTTGCGCATCGCCCCGCCCCGCGGCTCGATCGCACCGACAAGGCAGACGACTGTCTCGCCAAGTCCCACAGCCGGACGCAAGATCCGGGTGTACGTTTTGAAGGCTGACGCGGTTTACCAAAAATAAACCAAGCCAGTCCCCGAGAAGCCGGCCACAAGCCGGCTTTTTAATGCCTGCCGTTTGGCTCGTGTCTCTAACCGCCTCTTACGAGTCCACGTCTTTAGACGCACCAACACCCGCCAATTCCCGCTCAATCTGCTCAATGCTCGGCAGACTCGTTTGAAACTCTGTCGGCAACGACTCCACCAATTGGTACTCCGCCACACCGATAGGCTGGGCGTTGTCACGCAAGGCGTATTCGGCCACTATCTTGTTTTTGCTCTTGCACAGCAGCAGACCAATAGTCGGGCCATCTGATGGATGTTTGAGTTGGGCATCGACAGCGGTCAGGTAAAAACTCAATTGCCCGGGATGCTCTGGCTTGAATTTGCCGGCCTTTAGCTCGATCACGACATAGCATCGCAACTTAAGGTGATAGAACAGTAAGTCGATGTAGAACTCGTCACCACCGACATCCAGCAGCACTTGCTTGCCGACAAAAGCAAAGCCTGCACCCAGTTCCAGCAAAAACTCAGTGACATGCTTGACCAGCGCGTTTTCTATCTCGCGCTCCTGCGCATCGACGGTCAGGCCGAGGAAGTCGAAGCGGTAAGGATCTTTCAGTGACTCGCGCGCCAGGTCGGAGTGCGCTGCAGGCAGGTGGTTTTCAAAATTACTGATTGCCTTGCCGCTGCGCTCCAGCAGCGCTGACTCGATGTGCATTACCAGGATATTGCGCGACCAGTTGTGCTCAATGGCCTGGGCCGCATACCAGCGACGTGTTTCGGGGCCGGGCAACCTGTCCAGCAGCACCAGATTGTGGCCCCAAGGCAATTGTGCAACAGCCTGCTGCACAAATTCAGAGTCCGGCCAGGCCTCGGCGAAGGCGCGCATATATTTGAGGTTACGTGGCGAAAAACCTTTCATGTCGGGGAAGGCTGCGCGCAGGTCCTGCGCCAAACGCTCGATGACTTTGGCGCCCCAGCCCTGCTGTGCCTGTCGGGTCAAGATATCGTAACCGATCTGCCAGTAGAGCAACACCAACTCGCGGTTCACCGCCAACGTTGCGCGCTGCTGGGCGTGGTGAATGCGACCTTTGAGCTCGGTCAGCCAGTCGCCGTACCCCTCGGGTGGAATTGTCAGCTTGATGGGTGCGTCACTCATATTTTTTCTCTCGTGGGTTCAGGTTGCAGCCTTGGCCGCGTTTGTCTTCACGGCGGAGCACATCGGACCCACTCTCTCGTGGCAACGCTGTCGTGGCACCGATGGTATAGAGGGCGCCTCGCTCAGGTTTGTCAGAGCAGCGATATTCCGTTTTCAATTACCCACAAGATGTTGCGACGCCTGTCCCTTACGGATAGCTAAACCCCTTAACCAACGTCAATTCCCCCACCGCCCGCATCGGCACCAGAAACGTCTCCATCTTCTCGTTCGGCGTCCCTTCCTCCGTGATCACCGTCACCTGCGCCGTGGTCAACGGCTGCACCGCATCCTCCTGCCCTTCCCCATCACCGCGATAGCCGCCGCCGAAGTAGTTCACGTACACCAGATACTGCCCTTTGATCGGTGCCGGCATGGCGAAGATTTCCGGGCCGTAGCCGGTGGTCACATCGACATCCAGCGCAGCGCCATTCGCCACCGCGCGATCGCCGTACCAGATGTGCGCGCCGTCGGGTGTGATCAGGTGCAAGTCCAGGTCGGTGCCATCACTGTCCCAGGCGAGCAGCACGCGCAATTTGGCCGGTGTTGCGCCGCCGCTGGTGTTGAGGAACTGCGTGCGTTTGCGCTGCTGGCCATCGGCACTGCGGACTTCGACGCTGTTGCTGCCATTGGGAAACGAGAACGGCCGATCAAAACCACCGGCAGGATCGATTTTCAGCGGCATGCTGACGCCGTTGACGATCAAGCGACCCGGCTCGTTTGTCTTGGGCGCACCCTGAATCTGGCCAGCGATGCGTGCAGTGTTGGCCTGCCCCACCGGCGTATTGACCGAGGACGCGGGGTAATTGACGGTCTGCCTGAAATATTCATTTTCAGCGGCACCGGTACGCCAGCCGCCAACCGGTGTGTCGAGTTTTACAGAGGCGGCAAAAGTCGTCGGCAATGCCCAAACGAAACAGAGAAACAGCACGACCTGTGGATAACGGAGTTTCATGGTCTATTCCAGCAAGAGGTGGCGGGCGAGCCCTTCGATGTAGGTTTCATCCTGGCCGTTGGGGTGTGCTTCGAAGGCCAGATGCAGGTATTCGTGAGTCAGGTCGAGACGATCCTGCAGCGAGAGCACGCCGCGCACGTAAATGCGCTGGCGTTCGCGATCGACATAGGGCCGCCCGAAGGCGAGGCGGCAGACGGCGAACGTGCTGACTTCGTTGTAGCCGATTTCGCTTTCAAGCCGAGGCCGCCAGCCACGCCGCTGTTTTTGCAGCCAGTCTTGTGCGGCGGGCAATGCCTCGCAGGAGGCCACGGGATTGTCCCAGCGGCTGAGGCTGGCGCGCGGATAGGCGTGCAGCAGGATCGCGTCGTAACGCTGGCCGGCGTTGGCCTGATCGACGGCGTGCTGCCAGGAAAGTTTGTCCGGGCCCGATTGATCGGAGTGATACGTGACGGCGCTGCCGGCAAGGACAAGGTCGCTGGTCCACGCGGCGATGTTGCGGGACTCGGCAGAGGCCGGGCGTGGGGCGACCCGTTGACGGCTGCTGCTGTCGTCGATGCTCAGGCATTCGCCATTGCGCGTGGCGTTTTGCAGCAGGTAGGTTCTGATCGCGATGGCCAGTGCTTTAGCCGCCTCAACGGGCTCGGGCGTCGCTTCACGCTGCAGGACGCGGGCGACGTATTCCTCACGATCCAGACGGGCCACCAGATTTTCACCGACCCGATACAGCTCACCGTCACTGTGAATAGTCAGCTGATTGCCGTTGGCGAACTCGACGCGAAAATCGCCCCGCAACGGCCCGGCAGAAACAACCTGATCACCGGCCAACACGCGTGATATCGGATACCGGGCAAATAGCTCCACCTCGACGCATTGCCCTGTCTCTGCAGGCCGCTCAGCCGGCAATGTCGACGCCAGCGCCTCAGCATGATTGCGCAAAACCATCTGACTGGTCCCGCGCCCGCCGGCCCAGATCGGCGTGCCGTCCGCCAGCCATCCGGCGAATCCGCCTTGCCGCGACGACGGATCCTGGTCGCCCAGCCAGCTCCAGGTTTTCACTCGCAACCGGCCGCCCAGTTCGCCGACGACGTCGCCCTCTGCCGCGTTCAGTACCACATCGAGCAACACCCGCCGCGCTTGATCCTGCGCGGGCATCGCCGCCAGCACTGCGAGCAGTTCGGCCACCGAGACTCGCGTCGAAGGCTGCAGCGAAGGCAGATTCAGCAACCATTGCGGTGCCTGCCGCGCCTGCCAATACTGGCGCCAGGCGACATCCGAAATGCCCAACCGGGCGGGCTCGAAGTACAAGCCACAGGACTTCACCAACGCCTGATCGCGCTCGATGATGCCACCCGCCGTGCAGCAGTAGACTTCTTCCTTCGACTGACCGCGACATTCATAAGCCGGCTCATGCGCGCCGGTGTCCACCAG
>JALYPE010000560.1 GCA_030856525.1 Pseudomonadota bacterium
GATGGATACCGGAGCGAAGGAACGCCGAGCCCCAGCGAGGGGCCGGACGCTCGGGGCGAGACCGTTTGGTTCCTTTTGTGTCGTTTGACAAAAGGGACTCGCCGTAAGGGCGAAACCGCCAGCCGCCCCCCCGAGGAAACGGATAAGTACACCAACAAACAACCCCATGGTCGGCCCAGAGGCCGCCACGACCAAAACACACCCAGAATTATCGACGACCATTGAAACCACCCCCAACCCGCGCCATCTAAGAGCCATACTCCATTGTGCAGGTGCCCCATGAGCGACCAGCAAGAATTGCCCGAAGACCTGAGCGAATACGCCGACCCTGAAAATGCCGAACACCCCTCCACTGGCAAAGGCCTGGCCCTCCCCGGCCAAAACCTGCCAGACAAGGTCTACATCATCCCGATCCACAATCGCCCGTTCTTCCCGGCCCAAGTGCTGCCGGTCATCGTTAATGAAGAACCCTGGGCCGAAACCCTCGACCTGGTCAGCAAATCCGATCACCACTCCCTGGCTCTGTTCTACATGGACACCCCCCAGGAAGACCCGCGCCATTTCGACACCTCCGCCCTGCCGCTCTACGGCACGCTGGTCAAGGTGCACCACGCCAGCCGCGAAAACGGCAAACTGCAATTCGTCGCCCAGGGCCTGACCCGCGTACGCATTCGCACCTGGCTCAAGCACCATCGCCCGCCGTATCTGGTGGAAGTCGAATACCCGCATCAGCCCACCGAGCCGACCGATGAGGTCAAGGCTTACGGCATGGCGCTGATCAACGCGATCAAGGAACTGCTGCCGCTCAACCCGCTGTACAGCGAAGAGCTGAAGAACTACCTCAACCGCTTCAGCCCGAATGACCCATCACCGCTAACCGACTTCGCCGCCGCGCTCACTTCGGCCACCGGCAACGAACTGCAGGAAGTGCTCGACTGCGTACCGATGCTCAAGCGCATGGAGAAAGTCTTGCCGATGCTGCGCAAGGAAGTCGAAGTCGCACGCCTGCAGAAAGAAATCTCCGCCGAAGTGAACCGCAAGATCGGCGAACATCAGCGCGAATTCTTCCTCAAGGAGCAACTCAAGGTCATCCAGCAGGAGCTCGGCCTGACCAAAGACGACCGCAGCGCCGACATCGAGCAGTTCGAGCAGCGCCTGGAAGGCAAAGTGCTGTCGCCTCAGGTACAGAAACGCATTGAAGAAGAAAAGAACAAGCTGTCGATCCTCGAAACCGGATCCCCGGAGTACGCGGTCACCCGCAATTACCTCGACTGGGCCACCTCGGTGCCGTGGGGCGTCTACGGCGACGACAAACTCGACCTCAAGCACGCGCGCAAAGTGCTCGACAAACACCACGCCGGCCTGGATGACATCAAGGACCGCATCCTCGAGTTCCTCGCCGTGGGTGCTTACAAAGGCGAAATCAGCGGCTCCATCGTGCTGTTGGTCGGCCCGCCCGGCGTTGGTAAAACCAGCGTGGGTAAATCCATCGCCGAATCCCTTGGCCGACCGTTCTACCGGTTCAGCCTCGGCGGCATGCGTGACGAAGCCGAGATCAAAGGCCACCGCCGCACCTACATCGGCGCGCAACCGGGCAAACTCGTGCAGGCGTTGAAAGACGTTGAAGTGATGAACCCGGTGATCATGCTCGACGAGATCGACAAGATGGGCCAGAGCTACCAGGGCGACCCAGCCTCGGCGCTGCTGGAAACCCTCGACCCGGAGCAGAACGTCGAATTCCTCGACCACTACCTCGACCTGCGCATGGACTTGTCGAAAGTGCTGTTCATCTGCACCGCCAACACCCTCGACTCGATCCCGGGGCCGTTGCTGGACCGGATGGAAATCATTCGCCTGTCGGGTTACATCACTGAAGAAAAGATCGCCATCGCCAAACGCCACTTGTGGCCCAAGCAGCTGGAAAAAGCCGGCGTCTCGAAAGGCAGCTTGGCGATCAGCGACAGCGCACTCAAAGCCTTGATCGACGGTTACGCCCGTGAAGCCGGCGTGCGTCAGCTGGAGAAACAGCTGGGCAAACTGGTGCGCAAAGCCGTCGTGAAGTTGATCGACGAGCCGAAAGCCGTGATCAAAATTGCGCCGAAAGACCTCGAAGCCTCGCTCGGTCACCCGGTCTTCCGCAACGAGCAAGTACTGTCCGGCACCGGCGTGATTACCGGGCTGGCCTGGACCAGCATGGGCGGCGCGACCTTGCCGATCGAGGCAACGCGCATCCATACGTTGAATCGCGGTTTCAAACTCACCGGGCAGTTGGGTGATGTCATGAAAGAGTCGGCGGAAATCGCCTACAGCTACGTCAGCTCGAACCTGAAATCCTTCGGCGGCGATCCGAAGTTCTTCGACGAGGCCTTCGTCCACCTCCACGTTCCCGAAGGCGCCACCCCGAAAGACGGCCCGAGCGCCGGCGTCACCATGGCCAGCGCCCTGCTTTCCCTCGCCCGCAACCAGGCACCGAAAAAAGGCGTAGCCATGACCGGCGAATTGACGCTCACCGGGCATGTATTGCCGATTGGCGGGGTGCGCGAAAAGGTGATCGCGGCGCGGCGGCAGAAGATTTTCGAACTGATCCTGCCAGAGCCTAACCGCGGCAGCTTCGATGAATTGCCGGATTATCTGAAGGAAGGTATTACCGTGCATTTCGCCAAGCGCTTTGCAGATGTTGCGAAGATATTGTTCTGACCCAATATCCCGCCCTGTGGGAGCTGGCTTGATGGCGATGCGAGCGCAGTGATGTAATGCCTGCACGATAGCTTTCGCCGGAATGCCGCCAAAACCAAGCCCGCTCCCACAGTTGAAACGCGCCCGGCCCAGCACTGCCAATCCGTGTGGGAGCCGGGCTTGCCCGCGATGGCGTAAGCACGGACGACGCATGACTGTGCTGCTGTCACATTTAGTCTCATCTTCAGTTATGCTCGCCGTTCGTCGTGAACGCCGGAGCCGCTGAACCTATGTCCCCCATCCGCCTGCTGATCCCCCTCGCCCTCGTCCTGCTGGCAGGCTGTGCCTCGCCATCAAAACAAAACCTGACCGTGGAAAAACAAAGCGCGTGCCCGGTGAAAATGCGCAACGGTCAAAACCTGATACTGACCCTGCCGAGTAACCCGACCACGGGTTATCGCTGGGCGATCCAGGATTCGGCCGGCGGGGTATTGCACGCCTTGGGGCCAGAGGTTTACCGCAACCCGGAAGATGCCGGTGTCGTTGGCGCTGCCGGGGTTTCCACCTGGCGCTTTCAGGCATTCGCTCCCGGTAACGGTCGTTTGCGCCTGACGTCGCAGCAACCGTGGGCGCCGGAAGTGTTGCCGGTTGATACATTCGACTGTGCCATTTCGGTGAACTGATCGTGGGTTGGCTGATCCTGGCACTGATGGGCGCGGTGACTTTTATCTACGGCCTGACAGTGCACGCCGCGCTGCTTTGCCTGCTGGTAAAACCGCTGCCGGTGCTGGCGTTGCTCGGTTGGTTGCACGACGCGCCACCCAGTGATTATCGGCGCTGGATCAGCCTCGGTCTGATCTTTTCCCTGCTGGGCGACGTGTTGCTGGCGTGGCCTGGGGATTTATTCGTCTTCGGCCTGGGAGCGTTTCTGGTCGCTCATCTGGCTTACCTGAAAGCGTATTTGAGTGATTGCCGGCGCCTTGCGCTGCTGCCACTGATGATCGCCTCCGCCGTCGGGGCTTTATTGCTGGGCATCCTGATTGCCGATGATCTCGGCCCATTGCTGGTTCCGGTGATTGTTTACGGTGTGGCCATCAGCGCGATGCTCTGGCGCGCGCTGACACGGCTGGGCACCGATGTGCCGAAGCGTTCAGCGTGGCTGGCTGCGGCGGGCGCGCTGGCCTTTGTATTTTCCGACAGTGTGATCGGCATCGACCGTTTTGTTGCACCGTTCCATGCGGCGCCTTACGTGATTATCCTCAGCTATTGGTTGGGGCAATGGGCTATCACGGCCTCAGCCTTCGATCAAAAAAACCACAGCCACCGCAATCTGTAGCAGCTGCCGAAGGCTGCGTCCGAGGACGAAGCCCTCGCCCTGCAACGACCTCAATAGACCTGAAGTAACGTGGTTAACCGTTATTGCGGCTTCGCAGCCGGACGCAGGCTGCGCCAGCTGCAGAGTGGCGTACGCTATGAAGCGGTTTATCAGACAATCCGCGCATCCGCCCGCCAACTTGGCTAAAATGCCGGCCTTTTCCACCAACGCCGCCGGAACCGCCGTGAGCAAAGAACCCGATCGCCTTTTCGCCCAGCCTTTGGCCCAGGTGCCTGACTTCGCCTTCAACGAAGACGTGGTGCGGGTGTTCCCGGACATGATCAAACGCTCGGTGCCGGGTTACCCCACCATCGTAGAAAACCTCGGCGTGCTCGCCGCGCAATTCGCCCAGCCGAACAGCGTGCTCTACGATCTCGGTTCGTCTTTGGGGGCGGTGACTCAGGCCTTGCGCCGTCACGTGCGCACCGACGGTTGCCGCGTAATCGCTGTGGATAACTCGGCGGCAATGGTCGAGCGCTGCCGCGAATACCTCAACGGTCAGGACTCGATGTTCCAGGAACTACTGCCGGTTGAAGTGATTGAAGGCGACATCCTCGCCCTCGAATTCCAGCCCGCCTCAGTGGTAGCGCTGAACTTCACCCTGCAATTCATCGCCCCCGATCAGCGCACCGCGTTGCTTGCGCGTATCCGTCAGTCGCTGCTGCCCGGCGGCGCGCTGATCCTCTCGGAAAAGCTGCGCTTCACCGACCCTGAAGAACAGGCGCTGCTCACCGAGTTGCACGTCGCATTCAAACGCGCCAACGGCTACAGCGAACTGGAAATTGCCCAGAAGCGCAGCGCCATCGAAAATGTCATGAAGCCCGACAGCCTCGAAGAACACCGCGAGCGCCTGCTGGCTGCCGGTTTCTCGAAAGTCGTGCCGTGGTTCCAGTGTCTTAACTTTGCCTCGTTGATTGCCTTGCCATGATTGATCTGTCTCCCCTCGCCCGCCGTCTGGCCGGAACGCCGCTGGCCGGATGGGCCAACACCCTGCAAGCGCAGCTCGACAAGAAAATGGAAAAAGGTCACGGCGATCTGGAGCGCTGGCAAAGTGCGCTGGACGCGTTGCCGAAGATCCAGCCAAGCGAAATTGACCTGCTCAACGGCTTGACGCTGGACACCGATTGCGACGACGACACTCGCGCGCAAATGCGCACCGCGCTGATGGGCCTGTCGCCGTGGCGCAAAGGCCCGTTCGATTTGTTTGGCGTGCACGTCGACACCGAATGGCGCTCGGACTGGAAGTGGTCACGCGTCGCGCCGCACCTGGATTTGCGCGGCAAGCGCATTCTCGACGTCGGCTGCGGCAACGGTTATTACATGTGGCGCATGCTCGGCGCCGGGGCCGACAGCGTGATCGGCGTGGATCCGAACTGGCTGTTTTTCTGCCAGTTCCAGGCGGTTCAACGTTACCTGTCCGAACCGAACGCCTGGCACTTGCCGTTCCCGTTCGAGGACCTGCCGCCGGAACTCGAAGGCTTCGACACGGTGTTCTCGATGGGCGTGTTTTACCACCGTCGCTCGCCGATCGAGCACTTGCTGGCGCTGAAGGATTGCCTGGTCAAGGGCGGCGAACTGGTGCTGGAAACCTTGGTGATCGAAGGCGATCAGCAGCAGGTGCTGGTGCCCGAAGACCGCTATGCGCAGATGCGTAACGTGTGGTTCCTGCCGTCGGTGCCGGCGCTGATGCTGTGGCTGCGCCGTGCCGGGTTTACCGATGTGCGC
>JALYPE010000901.1 GCA_030856525.1 Pseudomonadota bacterium
CACTTGACCAGCTTTATGCAGGGAAATACGACGAGTGCTGCGCTATGCTTCGCGGTTTTGAGCTTTATCGATTTATCACAGTCAACAAAACGTCTGTAACAGTAAGTAAAACAGCGCATGCTGCGCGGCAACGCATGGGCTTCTTGCGAAGAAGTCCGGTCTGGTTATCAGGAGTGTGGGATGGGTCAGGCAAGTAGTCAGACGGCAGGCGCGGAACATTCGGCGGCGAAGCCTATCGGCATGTTGGTCGCTGCGGTCGGGGTGGTTTATGGCGACATCGGCACCAGCCCGCTGTACACCCTCAAGGAAGTGTTTTCCGGGGGTTACGGCGTGCCCGTCAATCACGACGGCGTGCTGGGGATTCTGGCGCTGATCTTCTGGTCGCTGATCTGGGTGGTCTCGATCAAATACATGATGTTCGTGCTGCGCGCCGACAACCAGGGCGAGGGCGGCATCATGGCCTTGACCGCACTGGCTCGACGCGCGGCGTCAGGGCATGCGAAATTGCGCAGCCTGTTGGTGGTGTGCGGTCTGATCGGCGCGGCGCTGTTTTACGGCGACAGCATGATCACCCCGGCGATTTCCGTGCTGTCGGCGATAGAGGGCCTGGGCCTGGCGTTCGATGGCATCGACCATTGGGTGGTGCCATTGTCGTTGATCGTGCTGGTCGCGCTCTTTTTGATACAACGCCACGGCACCGCGCGAATCGGCATCCTGTTCGGCCCCATTATGGTCACCTGGTTTTTGGTGCTGGGCGCGCTGGGCGTCTACGGCATACTGCAACACCCGGAAGTGTTGCAAGCGATGAACCCTGTCTGGGCAGTGCGCTTTTTCATCGTGCATCCGGGCATGGGCGTGGCAATCCTTGGCGCCGTGGTGCTGGCATTGACCGGCGCCGAGGCACTGTACGCCGACATGGGCCACTTCGGCCGCAAGCCGATTGCCCGAGCCTGGTTCATCCTAGTGCTGCCGGCGCTGGTGCTGAACTACTTCGGGCAGGGCGCACTGCTGCTGGGCGACCCGGAAGCGGCACGCAACCCGTTCTACCTGCTGGCGCCAAGCTGGGCGCTGATTCCGCTGGTTGGTTTGTCGACCATGGCCACGGTGATTGCTTCGCAAGCGGTGATCTCCGGTGCGTTTTCCCTGACCCGTCAGGCCATTCAGCTCGGCTACATTCCGCGCATGCACATCCAGCACACCTCCAGCGCCGAACAGGGCCAGATCTATATTGGCGCGGTGAACTGGTCGCTGATGGTCGGCGTGATCCTGCTGGTGCTCGGCTTTGAGTCCTCCGGCGCGCTCGCCTCGGCGTACGGCGTGGCCGTGACCGGCACCATGTTAATGACTACCATCCTGGTGTCGGCGGTGATCCTGCTGCTGTGGAAATGGCCACCCATTCTCGCGGTCCCGCTGTTGCTCGGGTTCCTGCTGGTGGACGGGCTGTACTTCGCCGCCAACGTGCCGAAAATCATTCAGGGCGGCGCGTTCCCGGTGATCGCCGGTATCGCACTGTTCGTCCTGATGACCACCTGGAAACGCGGCAAGCAACTGCTGGTTGAGCGCATGGACGAAGGTGGTCTGCCGCTGCCGATTTTCATCAGCAGTATCGCCGTGCAACCGCCGCATCGCGTTCAGGGTACCGCCGTGTTCCTCACCGCGCGCCCCGACGCCGTGCCCCACGCTTTGCTGCATAACCTGTTGCATAACCAGGTGTTGCACGAACAAGTGGTGTTGCTGACGGTGGTGTACGAAGACATCCCGCGCGTACCGCCGACCCGTCGCTTCGAGGTCGAGTCCCACGGCGAAGGCTTCTTCAGGGTGATCCTGCACTTCGGCTTCGTCGACGAGCCGGATGTGCCGCAAGCGCTGAAATTGTGTCACCTGGATGACCTCGATTTCAGCCCGATGCGTACCACCTACTTCCTCAGCCGCGAAACGGTCATCGCCTCCAAACTTGAGGGCATGGCCCGCTGGCGCGAGGCGTTGTTCGCGTTCATGTTGAAGAACGCCAACGGCAATTTGCGTTTCTTCAATCTGCCGCTGAATCGGGTGATTGAGTTGGGGACGCAGGTGGAGATGTAAGGCTGCGGCATCAAAAAGCCCCCGCTACCGTGACGTAGCGGGGGCTTTTTGTTTGCCCGTCAAATCATTCCTGAGCGACTTTACTCTGCCGCTTCTCGATCACGTCCACCAGCCGTTTGGCCAGCGCCGGGTAGTTCTCGTCGAAGTGATGACCGCCCGGCAATTTGATTGCTTCACCCACAGCCGTCTCGTCGGTGCAGCCGCTTTCATCGGCTTCCTCTTCACCGTAAATGCACACAACTTTCGCGGCGGGCAATTTGGCCATTTCCGGGCCGGTGGCGGCTTCTTTGCCGGCGTTGCCGAGCCAGCCTTGGACTTCGATTTCGAAGCTGCCGGTACGAGCGAAGGCGAGCAGGATGATGGCGTCGATGCGCTGCTGTGCTGCCGGCTCCAGACGGTTGTAGATCGCCGGGAGGACATCGGCACCGAAAGAATAGCCGGTCAGGATGAAGCGCTTGGTGCCCCATTTCTGCCGGTAGTGCTGCATCAGCTCGGTCAGGTCGAGCGCGCTTTGCTCGGGGCTCTTGTGCTGCCAGTAGTAGCGCAGGGTGTCGATGCCGACGACCGGATAGCCAATCTTGGCCATTTCGCCTGCGACGTCTTTATCGAGATCCCGCCAGCCGCCGTCACCGGAAAGGAACAGGGTGACGGTGTCCTTGGGCTGACCCGCCGGCACTTCCACGACCGGGATCCGCAAGCCGCCAGCGGCCTTGTCGCCACCGACGAGAAGCTTGCGCAGCTCATTGTTCAACACCTGCGGCAAATTGATGTCGTAGTCGCTGATGCTGGTTTCGGCGTTGGGTTGGTCGCGTACGAAACCGGCACTGGTGTCGTCCGGGTTGTCATTCCATGCGACCAGCCAGTGGCCGTGGGTGGCGCTTTTTGGCAGCAAGTGAGTGCAGCCGGGTTTTTCCAAAGCGAGATCGACCGAGACAGCTTGAGCCTTGTTGTCCTTTTGCTCGGACAACCAGCGCCAGGCCAACACGGCGCCCGGGCCGATACCGCTGACCAGCGTCGCCGGGCCGTTCAACGCTCTAAGTCCGGTGTGCAGGGCGCGACTTTGCAGCAGGCAATCTGTCGGCAGGATCACCTGGACGATCTGCGCCGAGCCTGAGCGGCTCAGTGTCAGCAACTGTTTGTCGCTGAGCTTCTGCTCGGCACTCACTGCCACCAGCACTTGCGCGCGCGGTGTGTTACCGGGAATGACGCGAGTCATGGCAGGACCGTCGGCCGCGGTCAGCGTTTCGAGTGTCGGTTCGGGCGCAGGGCGGTTCATGTACCAGTAAGTGCCACCGACAATCACGGCCAGCACAACCAGTGTGGCCAATACATAGCGCAAGGAGCGTTGAATCATCAGCGTTTCACCAATCCAGTCAGGCCGCCCGCAATCAGGGCGGCAGTGTCGGCCAGCGCAACCAGCGGATCGAGTCCGGCGGGCACGGCCATATAACGGGGTTCCCAGTCTGGCTGGAATTTGTCTTTGAAGCGGCGCAAGCCCTGGAAGTTGTAGAGCTGCTCACCACGGCGGAATACCATCGAACCCAAGCGCTGAGTCAACGGTGCGCCACGCCGGGGCTGCAAGCCTGACAGGGGCACCATGCCCAGGCTGAAGCGTGCGTAGCCATGACTCTTATAATGTTGAAGCAGGCCGACCATCATGAATTCCATGGTCAGCTTGGGGGCCTGCGGGTGCGCGCGCATCAGGTCAAGGCTGGCCAGGTCGTGGCTGTAGGTCTCAAGCAGGTTGGCGAACGCCACCGGGCGCCCTTCGAAACGAATCACTGCGATGCGGAAATGTTTGAGGTAGGCGTCGCTGAAGCGGCCGAGCGAAAACCCCTTCTCACGCACATTCTTGCCGGTCAGCCAGGCATCGGAAATCACCTTGAGCTCATCCATCGGCGCCTGCCCGGGCTCATGAATCTCCAACGACAGGCCGTCGCGAGTGCCACGATTCCAGGTGTAGCGCAGGTCTTTCATCTCTTTGCCTTTGGCTTCGAGATCAAAACGCAGCAAATCGACCCGTGCCTCTTCGCCGAGCTTGATCGCTGTGAGCCCGATGTCCATGTAATAAGGCAGGTTCTCGGCGCGCACTTGATAGAACACGGGCCGGGCATGATGCACATCGCACAGGTCACGGAACTGCCAGATCATTTCCGCGCGTTGCAGGCCGGGACCGATCGGGTCGTACAAGGCCACCAGGCTGCGCCCCCGCCGAGCGTACATCAGGAAAGCTTCGTCGTTGGGGTGAAACAGCAACGCCTTGTCACCGGTCAGGGCCAGGCCGCCATCCGGTTGCGCAGAAGCCATGAGGATTTTTGCCGCCCGATCCAGTTCATCCGGCGTTGGCAGATGGATGACCGGGCGCGCAGTGCGCAACAGCCAGGTCAGCGAGACCACCAGCAACAGCACGGCCGCGCCCAGCAGCGAGCGCAAACCGCGCGGCGCATCAGCGTCCAGGGTGAACTGCCACCACAACTGATGGCTGTAAGGAACATCCTGATAGGCGAACAGCAACAGCCAGATCGATGCCCCGAGTACGCACAGGCTCGACACCAGATACAGCGGCGAGAAAGGCAGTTCAGTCAGGCGACTGGGGCGATAGAACGAGCGCCGGAAAACCCCGAGCAGACTCGCGGTCAGGGTCATCAGGCAGGCTTCCTCCCAGTCGAAACCCTTGAGTAGCGAGAGCAGGGCGCCGACCAGCAGCAAAATGGTGGTGAGCATCCACGCGGCTGACAAGCGTCGACGCAAGCCTTGAGCCAGTAGCAAGCACAGCACACCGACCAGACTGGCGCCAAAGTGCGAAACGTCGACCAGTCGATGCGGAATCAGAAAACCGATGTGTTCCAGGCGAGTGTCGATTTCCGGGGTCACGCCGGAAAACAACAGCACCACCCCGGACAGAAACACCAGCAATGCCAGGATGGGCGCGGCCATACCGGACGCCGCGCGCAGGCTTTGACGTGTCTGGAACAAGCGCTGGCCTTCGTTGATCAGCAGCAGCAAGCAGGCGACCAGCAACGGCAGCACGACATAAATCAGCCGATACAGCAGCAGCGCTGCAGCCAGCGGAGCGGCACCCAGTTTATCGGCGAAAGCGGCCAGCAGAATGGCTTCGAAGACGCCCACTCCACCGGGCACATGGCTGAGCACGCCGGCGGCCAGGGCCAGCAGATACACCAGCAGGAACGTGCCGAATGGGGGCGCTTCCGGCAGTAACAGATAAAGCACGGTGGCAGCGGCAGCAACATCGAGAGCGGTAATGATCAGTTGCAGAAAGGTCAGACGGCGACCTGGAAGACGCAAGGTGCGGCGCCCGGCCTTGACCAGCAGGTTGTCCGGATAAGGCTGCTCCGGCAGGCGACGACGGTAAATGCCGACGGCCAAAGCAGCGAACAGCACCAGCACAGCGGCAGCGACTGTCCCCAGCAATGTTTGCGAAAAGCCCAGCGCAGCGGAAGCGGCGGGCAGGTTGCTGAGTGTTGCCAGCGCCGCCAGCGGGGGCAGGGCGCAACCGAGCGAGAGGCTGGCAAACAGTGTCATGTGAGCGACTTCCGATGCGCCCAGGCCATGACGTGCATAGAGACGGTAACGAACCGAGCCGCCTGACAGCATCGAAAGACCGATGGCATTGCCGATCGCGTAGGCGGTGAACCCGCCCAGCGCGAGCGTGCGCGGTGCCAGCGTCACGCGTGCATAGCGGCTGGCGGACCATTCGTAGCCGAGCAGGATGATGAAACCGACAATGGTTGCCGCCACTGCACCGAGCAACGCCGGTTTGGGGACGTTGAGAATCGAGTCATGCAGCGCGTACAAGTCGAGTTCGCTGAGCAGATGACGACAGGCAATCAGCGCGATGGCGAACAACAGCAGCGTGACTGCCAGGCCGATGGGCTGACGGTATTTACTGACATGATCAAGCAAGCGCAAACGCTCTGCTTTGATCGGTTGTGTCGCGGTGACGGACTCTTGTGAATCAGACGAGTTGGCGCGCATCAATCACCTCTTGGATTGTGCGCGACAGGATGGGGGTATCCAGCCAAGTTACCAATCCCTGCAAGAAAAAATAATTCCAAATATTACGCTGCTCGCTGTCTATCGGCGATGGCGATGACGCCTTGAGCGGGTATCTTGTTCAGGCATCAGCGTAGTCCCTGTATGGAAAATCGCTCCCCTGAGCAGTGTGTCGAAGCGTGACATGTCATTGTTGCGAAACGACTTTTTCAGCGGACACAAAAAAGGCCACTCTTTCGAGTAGCCTTTTTTGATGTTTGGTTGCGGGAGCCGGATTTGAACCGACGACCTTCGGGTTATGAGCCCGACGAGCTACCAGAATGCTCCATCCCGCGTCTGTGTGGCGGCATTCTACAGGCCAGCGGCGAGGTGTCAACCGCTAATACTTAATAAGCGTCAATTACTTACGTATCGCGTCAAACGGTCGCAGAGGAGGGGTAGGTTCGGAATCCCTCCTGATTCTCGCGGGCAAGGCGGGATCTTCGATCAAGCTTTCTATAAAACAGACGCGCACAAAAAAGGCCACTCTTTCGAGTAGCCTTTTTTGATGTTTGGTTGCGGGAGCCGGATTTGAACCGACGACCTTCGGGTTATGAGC
>JALYPE010000588.1 GCA_030856525.1 Pseudomonadota bacterium
GCCTTGCTGCAGAGGCAGCGAGCCTTCCAGGAGATGCCGGGTCTGGTCGCCGATGGGCGCGACATGGGCACCGTGGTTTTCCCGGATGCGCCGCTGAAAATCTTCCTGACTGCCAGTGCCGAGGAGCGTGCGCGCCGTCGTTACTTGCAGTTGAAGGGCAAAGTCGATGGTGTTAGTCTGTCGAGTCTGCTAGATGAGATACGTGCACGCGATGAGCGTGACACCCAGCGAGCGGTAGCCCCGCTCAAGCCGGCGGCTGACGCCATTCAGCTGGATTCCACGGAATTATCCATCGATCAGGTGTTGCAACGCATCATGAGCGAGATCGCACTCCGCGATATCGCCGGGTGACCAAGAAGCGTTTCAGGGGACCAGTCATAGTCCTGCGGTGCTTCTTTAAATGAACGTAACCCACGTCGTCTGGGATGTGGAGATGGGCGTATTCTTCGCCCTTATACTCAGGAATTAAAATGAGCGAAAGCTTTGCGGAACTCTTTGAAGAAAGCCTAAAAACCCTGAACCTTCAGGCAGGCTCCATCATCACCGGTGTTATCGTTGATATCGATTACCAAGCACGTTGGGTAACCGTTCACGCTGGCCTGAAGTCTGAAGCACTCATCCCGCTTGAGCAGTTCTACAACGACGCTGGCGATCTGACTATCAATGTCGGTGACGAAGTTCACGTTGCTCTGGACTCGGTTGAAGACGGCTTTGGTGAAACCAAGCTGTCCCGTGAAAAAGCCAAGCGCGCCGAGTGCTGGATCGTTCTGGAAGCAGCCTTCGCAGCCGAAGAAGTGGTCAAGGGCGTTATCAACGGTAAGGTTAAAGGCGGCTTCACAGTCGACGTTAACGGCATCCGTGCGTTCCTGCCAGGTTCTCTGGTTGACGTTCGTCCAGTGCGCGACACCACGCACCTGGAAGGCAAAGAGCTGGAATTCAAGGTCATCAAGCTGGACCAGAAGCGCAACAACGTTGTCGTTTCCCGTCGCAGCGTCCTGGAAGCCGAGAACTCCGCCGAGCGCGAAGCTCTGCTGGAATCCTTGCAGGAAGGCCAACAAGTCAAAGGTATCGTCAAGAACCTCACCGATTACGGCGCATTCGTCGATCTGGGTGGCGTCGATGGCCTGCTGCACATTACCGACATGGCTTGGAAGCGTATCAAGCATCCATCGGAAATCGTCAACGTTGGCGACGAGATCGATGTCAAGGTTCTGAAGTACGATCGCGAACGCAATCGTGTTTCCCTGGGCCTCAAGCAACTGGGCGAAGATCCATGGGTTGCTATCAAAGCCCGTTACCCAGAAAGCACTCGCGTTACCGCTCGTGTAACCAACCTGACCGACTACGGCTGCTTCGCTGAGCTGGAAGAAGGCGTTGAAGGCCTGGTACACGTTTCCGAAATGGACTGGACCAACAAAAACATCCACCCTTCGAAAGTCGTACAAGTCGGCGACGAAGTGGAAGTTATGGTTCTGGACATCGACGAAGAGCGTCGTCGTATCTCCCTCGGCATCAAGCAGTGCAAATCTAACCCATGGGAAGATTTCTCTGGCCAGTTCAACAAGGGCGATAAAATCTCCGGCACCATCAAGTCGATCACCGATTTCGGTATCTTCATTGGTCTGGACGGCGGCATCGACGGCCTGGTTCACCTGTCCGACATCTCCTGGAACGAAGTGGGCGAAGAAGCCGTACGCCGCTTCAAGAAGGGCGACGAGCTGGACACCGTTATCCTGTCGGTTGACCCAGAGCGCGAGCGCATCTCCCTGGGTATCAAGCAACTGGAAAGCGATCCGTTCTCCGAGTACGTTCAAGAGAACGACAAAGGCGCAATCGTTAAAGGCATCGTGAAAGAAGTTGACGCTAAAGGCGCCATCATCACTCTGGCCGACGATATCGAAGCGACTCTGAAAGCCTCCGAAATCAGCCGTGACCGCGTTGAAGACGCGCGTAACGTTCTGAAAGAAGGCCAGGAAGTAGAAGCCAAGATCATCAGCGTTGACCGCAAGAGCCGTGTAATCCAGCTCTCCATCAAGTCGAAAGACGATGCTGAAGAGAAAGAAGCCATCCAAAGCTTGAAAGACAAGCCTTCGGATAGCATCGCTGCTGGTCCTACC
>JALYPE010000902.1 GCA_030856525.1 Pseudomonadota bacterium
AGCCCGCCCCGAAGTCGTCGATGGCGGTCTTGAAGCCGAAATCGCGGTATTCACGCAGAATATTAGTCAAATGGCGATAGTTATCTACGTGCTGGCTTTCGAGGGTTTCGAAAACCAGTCGTTCAATCGGGAAGTTGTACTTTTCCGCTGCCTCAAGGGTGCTGCGTATGCACAGCTCAGGTCGGTAAACCGCGTTAGGCATAAAGTTGATGGATAAATGTGTCTGCATGTTTAGCTTTGCCGCGCCTTCAATGGCCCGGATCCGGCAGAGCTGGTCAAAGCGGTAGCGATTATCTTCCGTGACCTGATCAAGCACCGTGAACGCGCCTTCCCCAGCCAGCCCGCGTACGAGCGCTTCATTGGCAAAAATGGAACGGTCCCGAAGATCGACAATCGGCTGATAAGCGAATGCAAAATCAAAGCCTAGTGGTTCGCTTTGCTGGCAGCCTTGGCAACCTGCTTTAGGCGAGGTCAATGAAGACGGAAATACAGTCATTTTGATCACTCCATGCCGTGAGTCGGCCTTGATCACATTCTATCTGGACGGCGGGATTGTTGCGCCCGACAGAAACGGTAGTACAGTTCCGACTATGGGCCAAAAGAGGAATTCAAGTGACACAAAAACAGGAAGAGGACGACAAGGTCCGTCTCGATAAATGGCTTTGGGCGGCGCGTTTTTACAAAACACGTGCCTTGGCCAAGGCGGCTATCGAAAGTGGCAAGGTGCATTGCCGGGGCGACCGCTGCAAACCGGGCAAGGAGCCGAGGATCGGCGACGAGTTTCAGATTCGGATGGGCTTCGATGAACGTACAGTGGTCGTCCAGGCCTTGTCTATCGTGCGCCGTGGTGCGCCGGAGGCTCAAACGCTGTATGCCGAAACCGACGCCAGCATCGCCAAGCGCGAGGCGGCTGCAGCCATGCGCAAGGCCGGCTCGCTGGGTGTGAGCACGGATGGCAAGCCGAGCAAGAAGCAGCGTCGAGACCTGTTTAAATTTCGTGGGAACAGCAGCGACGAGTGAAGCTACCGATGCTCATGGGTATGAGACAGGCAGCGAAATATCGCAGCCTGGGCAGCTCCTACATGAAGATGCGCACATTGTAGGAGGTTCCAAAGACTGCGAGTCTTGAGGGGGCGCGGACTTGTAATTGCCCGGAAGTGCAGCCATATGGGTGAGTGCTGCGGGGCAAAATAAGATGGTTGAACAGCCGCTCGTCGAAAATCAGACACAACATCTGGCCCGTGAGCCATAACCAGACTGCCCGCAACGCCAATGCCATGGCATTGCATTACGCCAACCGGCGCACGTTCCACCTTGCTTGGAACAAACCCGGATTGTTCATAAAATGCCTCCCATGGCTGAACAATGCGCACCCGATGGTGCCGCACAGGCGCATTTCCACTGTTTGAAATTATCTTGTCATTACTTCAGATACCCAGACCTATGACCGATCTAACGGATTCCGACTACACCCAACGCTTCATCTTCGATGACAGCGACACCCGCGGCGAGCTGGTTTCGTTGGAACGCAGTTACGCCGAAGTCCTCGCCAAGCATCCGTACCCCGAGCCAGTCGCGCAATTGTTGGGCGAACTCATGGCCGCAGCATCCTTGCTGGTCGGTACGCTGAAGTTCGACGGTTTGCTGATTCTCCAGGCGCGTTCCGACGGTCCAATTCCACTGTTGATGATCGAGTGCAGCAGTGAGCGTGAGATTCGTGGCCTCGCGCGCTATGAGGCAGATCAAATCGCCGCCGATGCGACCCTGGCCGACCTGATGCCGAATGGCGTCCTGGCGCTCACCATCGACCCAACGCAAGGCCAGCGTTATCAGGGCATCGTGGACCTGGACGGCGAGACGCTGTCCGAGTGCTTCACCAATTATTTCGTCATGTCGCAGCAAGTGGGCACGCGATTCTGGCTGTATGCCGACGGTCGTCGCTCGCGTGGCCTGCTGTTGCAGCAACTGCCGGCCGATCGCTTGAAGGATGAAGAGGATCGCGCCGCGAGCTGGCAGCACATCACAGCTCTGGGCAGCACGCTGACTGCAGATGAATTGCTCAGCCTGGACAACGAAACTGTGCTGCATCGTCTCTACCACGAAGAGCAGGTTCGCCTGTTCGATGTGCAGAAACTTCGTTTCCGCTGCAGCTGCTCGCGCGAACGATCGGCCAATGCGCTGGTCAGTTTGGGACTGGAAGATGCGCAGGACCTGGTTGTCGAGCACGGTGGCAACATCGAGATCGACTGCCAGTTCTGCAACCAGCGCTACCTGTTCGATGCCGCGGATATTGCTCAATTGTTCGCGGGAGCGGGTGTCGACACGCCGTCAGATACCCGTCACTAAAACGGTTCAGCGCAGGTAAATTCACTGGTAAGCGCCGGAATAACGCCGTTACGACGGGAGGGCCCTACTCTTTTTGGCCTTTTCTGGCATAATCCGGCCCACTTTTTGTCGCGGTAGTAGTGCACGACTTTCTACTACAAAACGTTTGGAGCACACTCGGCCACTGGCCGACGGGGAATCTCATGACGCAAGCCAATAACGCCGTGTACACCGATCTGAGTGTTGATGATCTGGTAAAAGAAGCTCTGAATCGCGGTGAAGGCGAGCTTGCCGATACCGGCGCGCTGGTTGTCCGCACGGGTCACCGCACCGGTCGCTCGCCAGTCGACCGTTTCATCGTTGAAGAGCCGAGCACTCAGGCAGCCATTGCCTGGGGCCCGATCAACCGCAAGTTCCCGGCCGACAAGTTCGATGCCTTGTGGGCTCGCGTCGAGGCGTTCAACAACGCGCAAGAGCATTTCGTTTCCCACGTGCATGTAGGCGCTTCGGAAGACCACTACCTGGCTGTCAAGATGACCACGCAGACTGCCTGGCAGAACCTGTTCGGTCGTTGCCTGTTCATCAATCCGGCCCAGTACAACCCGGCTGGTCGTGAAGAGTGGCAGGTGCTCAACGTTGCCAACTTCGAATGCGTGCCTGAGCGTGACGGCACCAACTCCGACGGTTGCGTGATCCTCAACTTCGCTCAGAAGAAAGTGCTGATTGCCGGCATGCGTTACGCCGGTGAAATGAAGAAAGCCATGTTCTCGGTGCAGAACTTCCTGCTGCCGGCCGCTGACGTGCTGCCAATGCACTGCGCTGCCAACATCGGCGAAGCGGGCGATGTAACCCTGTTCTTCGGCCTGTCGGGCACGGGTAAAACCACTC
>JALYPE010000904.1 GCA_030856525.1 Pseudomonadota bacterium
CCCTCCTTCATCAGCGCCACAGTGTATTTGCGCCCGTTGAGCAGGCACATCTGCGCCGTTTCACGGGTTTGGCTGACGATCTCCTGCAACGCGTGATCGGCTTCGCGGGTCAGGTCGAAATGACGCAAGTGCGCCTGACCGAGAAAGTACAGCTGCCGGCCGAGGTAGACGTGACCGTCCTTGCCGACAGGTTCCAGAATACGTCGTTCCAGCAGCGAGGCGACCAATTCGTAGACCGTGGATTTGGGGCTGCCGATGCCGCTGGCGATCTCGTTCGGGCGCAGTGGCTGGCCGATCTCCTTGAGGAAATCGAGAATATCGAACGCCCGATCCAGCCCGCGGGCCCGGCGTTTGATGGTGTCTTCGGTCATTTCAGTGGTTCCCATGAAAAGTCGCCCGTAGGAGCTGCCGAAGGCTGCGATCTTTTGATCTGGCTCTGCGACGGGCTCAAAGCGCCAAAAGATCGCAGCCTTCGGCAGCGCCTACAAGGGTGAACGCGATCAGGCCTTTTTCTTGTAGGCGATGCAGTCAATCTCGACCTTGCAATCCACCATCATGCTCGCCTGCACACACGCACGCGCCGGTGCATGTTCACTTTTGAAGTACTCGGAAAATACCTTGTTGAAACTCCAGAAATCCCGCGGGTCTTCCAGCCACACGCCGGTGCGCACCACGTCTTCCAGTCCATAACCGGCCTCTTCGAGAATCGCGATCAGGTTTTTCATAGTCTGGTGCGTCTGCTCGACAATTCCGCCGGCGACAATCTCGCCGTCCACCGCCGGCACCTGGCCAGACACATGCAGCCAGCCATCAGCCTCCACGGCACGGGCGAAAGGACGGGGCTGGCCGCCACCGGCGGTGCCGCCAGTGCCGTAACGAGTAATGCTCATGAGTGTTTCTCCTGTTTGAAAATTGAAAGTCTTACGAGAAAATCAGAACCGCGTGTTCTTCAGAAATTCGGCCAGACGCGGCGACTGTGGGCGTTCAAACAATTCCTTGGGCGGCCCTTGTTCTTCAATCCGGCCCTGATTCATGAACACGATCTTGTCCGAAACTTCGAAAGCGAAGCGCATTTCGTGGGTCACCAGCAGCATCGTCATGCCTTCATCCGCCAGGCCTTTGATCACGTTCAACACTTCGGCCACCAACTCCGGATCCAGCGCCGAGGTGACTTCGTCGAACAGCATCAGGCTGGGGTTCATCGCAATCGCCCGGGCAATCGCCACGCGCTGCTGCTGGCCACCGGACAACTGCCCGGGAAAGTGATCGCGCCGCTCAAGCAAGCCGACGCGCTCCAGCCATTTCTCCGCCAGTGCGACCGCTTCGTCCTTGGGCATTTTTTTCACCTTCAGCAAACCCAGGGTGACGTTCTGCAACGCGCTGAGGTGCGGGAACAGGTTGAATTGCTGGAACGCCATGCCGGTCATTGCGCGATGCCGGGCGATGACTTTTTCCGCATGCCGTACACGCTTGCCGCCGATCTCGTCATAGCCAATCGACTCGCCATCCAGCAGGATCTTGCCGCCCTGGAACTCTTCGAGCATGTTGACGCAGCGCAGCAGCGTGGTCTTGCCCGAGCCGCTGGAGCCGATCAGCGTGACGACATTGCCGCGCTGCAGGGTCAGGTTGACGCCCTTGAGCACTTCCAGCTGACCGTATTGTTTGTGCAGCCCGCGAATGTCCAGCAGGGGCTGAGCGCTAGCGATAGTGGTAGGTTGAGTCATGGCAAGGCCACCCGCTTTTCAATGTGCCGGCCGAGTAATTCGATGGCGTAGTTGATGACGAAAAACAGAAATCCGGCGAACAGGTAGAACTCCAGGGTCATGAAGGTGCGGGCGATGATCTGCTGCGTACTCAGCAGCAATTCCGCCACGCCGATCACCGACAACAGCGTCGACGCCTTGACGATCTCGGTGGACGAGTTGACCCAGGTCGGCAGAATCTGCCGCAGTGCCTGGGGCAACAACACGTAGCCCAGGGACTGATAAAACGTCAGGCCGATCGCCTTGCCCGCCTCCATCTGGCCACTGGGCAACGCTTGCAGCGCACCGCGCACAATTTCGGCAACGTGCGAGCCGCAAAACAGCGTCAGGCCCAGTGCTCCAGCCTGAAACGCGCTGATCTGCCAACCCAGGGCCGGCGCCATATAAAAGCAGGCCAGCACCAGCACGAAGACTGGCGTGCCGCGAATGACGTCAACGTAAAAGCGGAACGGCGCACGCATCCAGAATCTGCCGTAGGTCAGCACCAGTCCAGTGACGACGCCTACCATTGTGCCGAGCAGAATCGCCAGCGCCGAGACCTGCACGCTGGTCAGAAAGCCTTGCAACAGCACTTCCCGCGCCACCCATAATTCATGCAACCAGCTGGGGGATTCGTACATGGTGGCCTCCTATCGGCGGATCGCCAGGCGCCGCTCGAGGTAACGCAGCAGCATGGCAATTAGGTAACAGGCCGCAACATAGAGCGCGGTCGTCACCATCCAGGTTTCGATCACCCGGTAGCTTTCGACGTTGATCTTGCGCGCGTAATAGGTCAGCTCCGGCACGGCAATCGCCGCCGCCAGCGAGGTGTCCTTGAACAGCGAAATGAAGTTGTTCGACAGTGCGGGCAGCACGTTGCGCAGCATCACCGGCACGGTGACATACGCTTTCACCTGCCACTCGCCGAGCCCGATCGCCAGGCCCGCTTCACGCTGGCCCTTGGGAATGCTCAGCAATCCGCCGCGGAACACTTCGGTCAGGTAGGCGCCGGCATACAGCGACAGGGTGATGATGAACGAGGGAATCTTGTCCAGACGAATGCCCAGGCTCGGCAGCGCGAAGTAAATCAACAGAATCAACACCAGAATCGGCGTATTCCGCACCACCGTCACATAGACCGACGCCAGCACCCGCAACGCGCGATGCTTCGACAACAAGGCAAACGCCATCAGCAGGCCGATCACGCAGCCGATGGCGATCGACACCAGTGCCAGTTGCAAGCCCAGACCGAGCCCCACCAGCAAGGTGTCGAAATCGCGCCACACGGCAGCAAAATTCAACTGATAGTTCATGGTCAGCAGTACCTTGAACAAGGCGCGTCAGCCGCGCCCTGCCCTCACGGGATCATTTGAATTCGGCAGGGAAACCGATGGCGGGGGTCGGCAGATCGACGCCAAACCACTG
>JALYPE010000647.1 GCA_030856525.1 Pseudomonadota bacterium
AACGCTCTGATTGATCAGGGCGTGGATGTGGTGTTCCAGCACACCGACAGCCCGGCGCCGATTCAGGCCGCCGAACGGCGCGGCGTGTTTGCCGTCGGCTACGCGTCGGACATGGCGCATTTCGGGCCGAAAGCGGTGTTGACCTCGATCGTCAACGACTGGGCACCGCACTACATTCAGGCGACCCAAAGCGTGATCGACCACTCGTGGAAATCTCAGGATTACTGGGGCGGTTTGAAGGAAGGCACGGTTGAGCTGCCGATCAGCGATCTGGTGCCAGCTGCCGTGAAGACCGAAGCCGAGCAGATCATTGCGGACATCAAGAGCGGTGCGCTGCATCCATTCACCGGGCCGATCAAGGATCAGGCAGGCGTCGAGAAAATCCCGGCGGGCGTGACCGCGAGCAATGTGGAACTGGCATCGATGAATTATTACGTTGAAGGCATGAAGGCCGATATTCCCAAGTAATTCCCGAGCCGAACACAAAACCCTGTGGGAGCGGGCTTGCTCCCACAGTTGGATTTTCAGCGTTATCAAGGACTGCGCATGAACAGCCTCCCCGTCATCGACATCGCCCCGCTCTACAGTGAAGACCCGCTCGCCTGGAAATCCGTCGCCGAAGCGATCGACAACGCGTGTCGCAAGTGGGGCTTTTTCTACATTAAGGGCCACCCGATCAGCGCCTCGCGTATCGACGCCGTGCTTAATCACGCCCAACGCTTTTTCGCCCTGCCTAACGAAGAAAAACTCGAAATCGACATCACCCAGACCCGCCACCATCGCGGCTACGGCGCCATCGCCACCGAACAGCTCGACCCGAACAAACCCAGCGACCTCAAAGAAACTTTCGACATGGGTTTTCACCTGCCGGCCGATCACCCGGATGTGCTGGCGGAGAAACCACTGCGCGGACCCAACCGTCATCCATCGGCGCCAGGCTGGGAAACACTGATGGAGCAACATTACGTCGACATGCAAGCCCTCGCGCAAACCCTGCTGCGAGCGATGACGCTGGCGCTGAACATCGAGAGCGACTTCTTCGACAAACGCTTCAACGAACCCGTCAGCGTGCTGCGCATGATCCACTACCCGCCCCGCCACACCGCCAGCTCCGAAGAGCAGCAAGGCGCGGGCGCGCATACCGATTACGGATGCATCACGCTGCTGTATCAGGACGCGGCGGGCGGACTGCAAGTGCGCAATGTGCACGGTGAGTGGATCGATGCACCGCCAATCGACGGCACGTTTGTCGTCAACCTCGGCGACATGATGGCGCGCTGGAGCAACGACCGTTACCTGTCGACGCCGCACCGGGTGATCAGTCCGTTGGGGGTGGATCGCTATTCGATGCCGTTCTTTGCCGAGCCCCATCCCGACACCATTATCGAGTGCCTGCCGGGCTGTCAGGATCCAGAGCATCCGGCGAAATACCCCGTGACCACCTGCGCTGAATTCCTGCTGTCGCGCTTCGCCGATACTTATGCCTATCGACGGGATCCGCTGCTGGCCTGAACCGGCTGGTCAGGTTTCGCCAATTGTTTCGACGAGCACCTGTAGAATGCCGCCATCTGCACCTGATGAGAACAGAATATGTACGACTGGCTGAACGCCCTGCCCAAGGCAGAACTGCACCTGCATCTGGAAGGCTCGCTGGAGCCCGAGCTGTTGTTCGCCCTGGCTGAACGCAACAAGATCGCCCTGCCATGGAGCGATGTCGAAACGCTGCGCGGGGCGTATGCCTTCAACAATTTGCAGGAGTTTCTCGACCTGTATTACCAGGGCGCCGATGTCCTGCGCACCTCGCAGGATTTCTACGACCTGACCTGGGCCTACCTGTTGCGTTGCAAGGCGCAGAATGTGATTCACACCGAACCGTTCTTTGACCCGCAAACTCACACTGACCGTGGTGTTCCTTTCGAAGTGGTGCTCAACGGCATCGCCGCAGCGTTGAAGGATGGCGAACAACAACTGGGCATCACCAGCGGTTTGATCCTGAGTTTCCTGCGCCACTTGAGCGAAGAGGAGGCCGAGAAAACCCTCGACCAAGCGCTACCGTTTCGCGATGCGTTTGTGGCGGTCGGTCTGGACAGTTCGGAAATGGGTCACCCGCCGAGCAAGTTCCAGCGTGTGTTCGATCGCGCCCGCGGCGAAGGTTTCCTGACGGTTGCCCACGCCGGCGAAGAAGGCCCACCAGAATACATCTGGGAAGCGCTTGATCTGCTGAAAATCCAACGCATCGACCATGGCGTGCGCGCTATCGAAGACGAACGCCTGATGCAACGGATTATCGACGAGCAAATACCGCTGACCGTATGCCCCTTGTCGAACACCAAGCTGTGCGTGTTCGACCACATGTCGCAGCACAACATTCTCGACATGCTCGAGCGTGGCGTGAAGGTCACCGTGAATTCCGATGACCCGGCGTACTTCGGTGGTTATGTCACGGAGAACTTCCATGCGCTGTACACCGATCTGGGCATGACCCAGGATCAGGCCAAGCGTCTGGCGCAGAACAGTCTGGATGCCAGATTGATCAAACCTTAGATTGATCAAACCTTGGTCACCAAGCGTAGCCGCGCTCTGAGGTCGGAATGCAGAGCGTCCCGGCTGCCGCACAGAGCGTGGCAACGATCCCGAACCTAAGCCATCTCCAGCTCGGTTTCTTTGGCGAAACGGTGAATTTCCCGCTGCCCCGCCGCAGTCACCAGCAAGGCTCGAGAATCGTTCGGCAAGCTCAACCAGCCCGACTGCATGAACAATTGCAGCAGCGCCGCGCCCAATGACCCGCCCATATGCGGGCGTCTCTCGCTCCAGTCAGGACACGCACACGCAGCTTTGCTGCTGGTGTGCGCCAACGCTTGAACATACACACCGCGGTTCGCCAGTTGCGTCGAGCCCTTATGGGTGATCGACACCCGCCGGTCGAATTGCTCGATCCAGCCAGCATCCAGCAAACGCTGATAGAGGTCTGCAGCCAGGGTGCCGCCCAGATGATCGTCGCAGAGCCGGGCGCGCAGCAATGAGGAAGGCGCGGACTGAGGTTTCAGGATGGGAATGGGGGTAGTGCGCTTGAACACGTCAGGGATTTCCCGTGGCGTGCTGGCAATCGTCGCGCTGGCCAGTGCCTCTATGGCGGCGCCTATTTCAGGGGCGGCCAGGCGGAAAAATCGCTTGCGACCGCGGGTTTCAACTTTCAACAGACCACCGGCGGACAAACGCCCCAGGTGTGCACTGGCCGAAGAAGGTGACAGCCTGGCCAGCAGCGCCAGCTCTTCGGTTTGTCGCGCCGAGCCATCCATCAAGGCCCACATCATTGCGCTGCGCTTTGGGTCAGCCAGCAACGTGGCAATCTGGCTGATGCAAGGTGCATGTTCCATGTATTCACTCCCTGTTGAATCGTTTCGTCTACTGCTCGGAGACATCTTGACCAGTAATGTGTCATCGGCCAAGACGGGAAAACCGCCGTTTATCGGGCGAAGCCCTCGCATACCCAGGCCAGAGCTTTGCAGCTTGTGCGAAGGTTTTGCTGATCAACGCAGGGGGGGTTGTCGATCTAGCGGATACGCCCCGGTGAGCTCGACAGTGCGCACATAAGGCGGCCAACAGTATAAGCCTGTTGGCCACCGGTTCCTGCCCTTCGGAAACCAATGGTGGTGATAGTTCCTGAGGGAAATTTCGCTATTTTGCTGCGACTAATGACCGATCGCCGAGAAACTCGGGAACTGACTACTTAACTGCGCGCATCGGCTGGCAAGCATTTCCCGCAAAAGGTTCACCGGCTTACTCAACTGTGCGCGATGTGCGCACAACAGATTCAGCGGAGCACGCTCGCAGAGCAGTTCCGGCAGCAATATTTTCAAGCGACCGGTTAGCACATCGGCCGCAACATCGAGCCAGGATTTGTAGGCGATACCTGCGCCCGCGAGCGCCCACAACCGCACGACATCGGCATCGTCACTGAAGCGATCACCACTGACGGTCAGGCCGACTTCACGTTTGCCGTCGTGAAAACTCCAGTGGTCGTGAACCCGGCTGCCCAGCATGAACAGTAGGCAATTGTGCTGGGCCAACTGCTCCAGTTGCCGCGGTTCACCGTGCCGCGCCAGGTAACCGGGTGCCGCACACAAAACCCGGCGATTCTGCGGGGCGATCGGCAATGCTACCAGGCTTGAGTCCTCTGGCTCGCCGTAGCGCAGGGCGATGTCCACCGGTTGGCGAAACAGGTCGACGATGCGGTCGCCGAGCAACAGGCGCACCGTGAGTTTCGGGTGCTCGCGCTGGAATTCGTCCAGCCAGGGCAGCAGCACGTTGCGGCCAAAATCCGAGGGGGCGGACAGCTGCAATATGCCGCTGACCTGATCCTGGCCACTCTTCAACAAACGACGGCCCTCTTCAAGATTGCTCAGGGCGGCCCGGGCATATTCGAGAAAACCTTCGCCTTCAGCGGTCAGACGCAGGCTGCGAGTCGAACGGGCCAGCAAGCGTGCACCCAGTTGCAGTTCGATGCGCTTCAGTGCCGAACTGGCTACCGCTGCGGATATGTCCATTACCCGCGCGGCTGCCGACAAGCTGCCGAGATCCGCCGCACGAACAAATATCTGCAAGTCATCGAAACGCAGCATCGTTCAGCCCCTGATTATCAAAAAAATATTGAAAGAGACTGCTCTTTTAGCGGGTTTTATCTTGCAGCGAAATAGCCAATCATCCTCACCATCCTGACTCACCGTCACTCTCGGAGCCGACCATGTCCCAAGCCTTTACTGCCATCGCCACGCTCATCGCCAAAGCGGGTCAGCAAGAAGCCCTCGAACAGCACCTGCGCGCCTTGGTTGAACCTACCCGCGCCGAGGCCGGTTGCGGTCAATACGATCTGCATCAGGACCTGGCGAATCCGCTGGCTTTTTACATGATCGAACAGTGGAGCAGCGACGAGGCTCTGCAAGCCCACGATGCCAGCGCGCACGTCCAGAACTTCCGCGCCAAGGCCGACGCCTTTCTGGAACACTTCGAGCTCAAGCGCCTGCGCTCGGTGGCCTGACCCCTCTTCTGTTACAGTCCAGGAATCTTTCATGAAAGCCATTGCCTATTACACCTCGCTGCCCATCAGCGACGAAAAGTCCCTGCAGGATATCGAGCTGCCGTCGCCGGTTGCCGGACCGCGCGACCTGCTGGTGGAAGTCAGAGCCATCTCGGTTAACCCGGTGGATACCAAGGTTCGCCAGAACGTCCAGCCGGAGGATGGCGCTGCGAAGGTGCTGGGCTGGGATGTCGCCGGTGTGGTCAAGGAAGTCGGCCGTGAAGTGACCTTGTTCAAGGCTGGCGACCGGGTGTTCTACGCCGGGTCCATTGCCCGTGCCGGCGGCAACAGCGAGCTGCACGTGGTCGATGAGCGAATCGTCGGCCACATGCCGAAAACCCTCGGTTTTGCCGAAGCCGCCGCCCTGCCGCTGACCGCGATCACCGCGTGGGAACTGCTGTTCGAACGTCTTCAGGTCCGTGAGGGTAAAACCGATGAAGGGCAGAGTCTGCTGATTGTGGGCGCTGCCGGCGGCGTCGGCTCGATCCTGACTCAGCTGGCGCATCAGTTGACCGGGCTGAAAGTGATCGGCACCGCCTCGCGTCCGCAGACCCAGAGCTGGGTGCGCGACCTGGGCGCCGACCTGATCATCGATCATAGCCAACCGCTCAGCGAGGAGCTCAAGCGCGCCGGCGTCGAGCAGGTGACGCACGTTGCCAGCCTGACCGAGACCGGGCATC
>JALYPE010000652.1 GCA_030856525.1 Pseudomonadota bacterium
GCCCTGCCCGACCGGCGCGTTGCGTGGCGCTGGCCTTGGAGATGCGCTGAGTATCGAGGCGGGTCATGCCGCTGCCCGGGTCGAAACGCGGCACCCGAGCCAGCCCGGCATCAATCACCACGCGCACGCCATTGATGGTCAGGCTGGTCTCGGCAATGTTGGTCGCCAACACCACTTTGCGCTTGCCTGCGGGTGCGGCATCGATGGCGGTGCGTTGCGCGGCAAGGTCCAGTTCACCGTGCAATGGGCACAACAATACCTGCGTGCCGTCGCCCAACGCCTCAGCGACTTGCTGATGCACGCGGCGGATTTCCGCTTGCCCGGGCAGGAACACCAACAGGCTGCCGGTTTCATCGTTCAACGCGTCGAGAATGGTTTGAACCACACGCGGCTCGATGAATTCCCCGGGCTGAAACGGCCGGCCCCAGCGCATCTCGACCGGGTACATGCGCCCTTCGCTGCGCAGGATCGGCGCGTCATCCAGCAGCCCGGCGAGGCGCTCGCCTTCCAGCGTGGCCGACATCAACAGGATCTTCAGCGGCTGATCTTCGCGGAACAACTCGCGGCCGTTGAGACTCAGCGCCAAGGCCAGGTCCGCGTCGAGACTGCGCTCGTGGAACTCGTCGAAAATCAGCAAGCCGACGCCATCCAGCGCCGGATCATCCTGCAGGCGCCGGGTGAGAATACCTTCGGTGACCACTTCGATCCGCGTGTTGGGGCCAACCTTACTGTCCAAACGAATGCGATAGCCGACCGTTTCACCGACCTTTTCACCCAGTTCACTGGCCAATCGCTCCGCCGCCGCCCGTGCCGCCAACCGCCGCGGTTCCAGCATCAGAATGGTCTGCCCGGCCAGCCAGGGCTCATTCAGCAAGGCTAATGGAACACGGGTGGTTTTACCGGCACCGGGCGGAGCTTCAAGCACGGCTTCATGGCGAATCGCCAAGGCGTCACGCAGGGCGGGTAAAACATCATCGATTGGCAACGAATTCATACTGGCTCCAAAGCAGAGCGGCAAGTATAACGGCGAACTGCACGGCGTTCGTCGCGGTCCTAATTCATATCGACGACGCTTCGTTTCAAGACTACTCAGGAGATTTCCCATGCGTGTTCCCTTTCGCTTGATCGGCGGTGTGCTGGTTGCGACCTTGCTGACCCAGATCACTGCGTGCGGCTCGATTTTCTACCCGGACCGCCGGGGCCAGATCGACGGCAAGATTGACCCGGCGATCGCCGTTCTCGACGCCGTGGGCCTGCTGTTCTACGTGGTTCCCGGCCTGATCGCGTTTGCCGTGGACTTCGCCACTGGCGCGATTTATTACGCGCCCGGCGAGACCGCGCAGGTGGCTCCGGAAAAACTTCAGGAAGCCATCGGCGCCGACGGCAAGGTCGACAATCACAAATTGCAGACCATTCTCGAAACGGAGCTGGGCCGCAGTTTCCCGCTGGACGATCCACGCCTGATCCAGCACAAAGGCAGCGCTCAGCAACTGGCCATGTTCGGTCTGCGCCCCGCCGCGTGAACCTGACTTTGAAGGAACTGCCGCGCCGATGATTTCCAGCGCCGAACACGCCCGCCTGCTGAGGCTTGCTACCCGCGCCTCGGTGGCGGTCGCCTGCACGCTTATCGTCGCGAAAGCCATCGCCTGGTGGCTGAGCGGTTCGGTGAGCATGCTTGCCGGCTTGACCGATTCGGCGCTCGACGGCGTCACCTCGCTGCTCAATCTGCTGGCCGTGCATTACGCTTTGCGTCCGGCCGATGACGATCATCGTTACGGGCACGGCAAGGCAGAATCGCTGGCGGGCATGGCGCAGGCGTTGTTTATCGGCGGCAGCGCAGTGTTGATTGCACTGCAGGCGTTCGATCGGTTGCAGCATCCGGTACCGGTCGGCGCGCCGTGGCTCAGCATCGGCGTGATTGTGTTTTCGCTGGCGCTGACCCTGGCGTTGCTGATGGTGCAGCATCGGGTGGTCAAGGCCACAGGATCAAACGCTGTGCGCGCCGACTCGCTGCATTACCGCTCGGACATGCTGCTCAACGGCAGCATCCTGATCGCGCTGATTCTGGCCGGGTTTGGCTGGCATCAAGTCGATGCATGGTTTGGTCTGGCGATTGCCGTCTACATCCTCTGGAGCGCCGTTCAGATTGCCCGTGAAAGTTTTACCGTGCTGATGGACGAAGAGCTGCCGGTGGATGTCAGCCAGCACATGCTCGAACTCGCCTGTAGCGTTCCGGGTGTTTTGGGTGCGCATGATTTGCGCACACGGGTGTCCGGTAATCAGTGGTTCGTGCAATTGCACCTGGAATTACCGGGTGAGCTGACGCTATCGGTCGCACACCGCATCAGCGATCAAGCCGCCGACGCGATCCACACCGCTTACCCGCGAGCCGAAGTGCTGGTGCACGCCGATCCGCAGGAAGTGGTGCTGGCTGCCCGGTCTCAGTAAGTCACCTGATAACCCCGACCGCGCAGGCAATCGCCTTGAGCCTGACGATAGGTCTGGACCACCGACGGGTCCGGTTGATAAGTGGCCGTTCGTGGATCGAAGCCACTCTGCTGCACCGCATGTTGATAACACTCGAATCCGTCTTGATTGATCTGCTCCGCCGACTGGCCGTTGGCGGGATAGGCCACCACGTCGTAGCCATTGCTGGCCGGTTGCGGTTGTGGCCGGACGGGCGCTTCAACGACGACGTAATCCTGAGTGTTTTCCTGATAGGCGTAGTACGAACCGGCAGCCAGGAACAATAACGTCCCGCCAACCCAGACTTCACGCGCGTAATCAGGCATGTAGCTGACGCGTATCCCGCGCGGCGGTTGCACCACGACATAGCGCGGGCCGAGCGGACGGTACCAGTAGCCGCCCGAGTAGAAATAATCCTGACCACGGTAGGGCACGCGGTAATCGCGGTCCGGGAAACGGTCGATCACATGCCCCGGCCGATACTGCGGCCCCGGTCCCCAGCCATTACCGTGACCGTCGGGACGACCATTCCAGCGCCTGTCGTCGGGGCGTGGGCCGTTATTCTGCCAAGGCTGATTGTTGTTGTCGTACCGCCGCGGAATATCCTGGTAATAACCCCGTTTGGGTTCCTGGGTCTGGTTCACGGCGTCGGGCCGGGGCTGAATTGGCAGACTATTGGCCGGCAGTTGCGGCGGCGGAGGCGGCGGTCGAACGGGGTTGTTGAAATCCCGCGGGGGGTTGTATTGCCCCTGATTGCCCGTGCCCGGCTGATGGTTTTGCCATTGACCGCCATCGCGCGGCTGACCGTTCTGTTCGAACTGCCGGCTGTTGTCGCCGCGAATGATCTCGTTATTCTGCGGACGCGGCTGATTGTTGCCGCCAGGTCCCTGATTACCCTGGCGGCCATCGCCGCGTTGCCCGTCGTCAGGGCCACGGCCCTGCGGCTCGTCCGCCAGCGAGTGCGCGGTCACACTGATGCACAGCAAACCAACACCGGCCAACTGCCAAATGCGCGACTTCATGCTTTTCCTCACTGCGGGTTAGGGCGTGTA
>JALYPE010000666.1 GCA_030856525.1 Pseudomonadota bacterium
AAAGTCCAGCAGCCAGGCGCCCAGTGATAAGAGCGGAAAGCGCAGCAACCGCAGACTGAAACCGTTGTTGCGCAGCAATTGCAGATGGCTGCCCTGACGCCACAGTTCCTTGCCCAACCATTCGCGCCAGTTGGCCTCGTAGCCCCAGTGCAGGGCGACGCTTTGATTGATTGCCAATATTTGCGCGCCGGCCAGATGCTGACGCAGTGTGAAATCCTTGTCCTCGCCGGTGCGCAGGCGTTCGTCGAAACCGCCAACCTTGTCGAACCAGCCGCGGCGCATCAACAGATTGTTGCTGGGCAACCAGTCGACCTTACGTACGGCGTCAGAGTACGGGCGCAACGTGCGCCGTTGCCAGGCAGTGGCGTACCACGGCGCCTGAGCCGGGGTGTGCAGATCAAGACCGAAGACATCCGCCTGACCGGCGCTTTCCAGGTCGATCAATCGCCGCAGCCAGTCTTCCGGCATTTCCACATCGGCGTCGATGAAGGCCAGCCATTCCCCCGTGGCGATTGCCGTACCGCGATTGCGTAGCGCGCCGATCAGCACCCCCGGCACGACCAGCACCTGCGCGCCGAACTGTCGGGCAATCTGTGGGCCTTGGTCGCTGGAGCCGTTGTCGACCACGATCAACTCGCAGTCGAGATTGGCGGCATGGGCGGCTTTTTGTGCAGCGAGCAGCGTGCGGCCGATGTGCTTCGCTTCGTTGTACATCGGAATGACAATACTGATTCGACTCATGCCTTGGTCTCCGGCAACGGACTTTCTTCGGCTTTCAAGCGCAGCACGCTGGTCAGGGCGAGCATGATCCACACGTACTTCTGGTTTGGCGCACTGAGAAACATCAGGAACAGCGTCAGTGCCAGGAAACTCATGCTCAGGTGCGTCAACAGATCTGCCTGTGGGCCGTTGCGTCGCAGCAGCCAGGCGCTTCGCGCGCGGATCAGGTTGTACAGACCCATCCCCAGCATGCCGACGAACATCAGCCCGGCGGGGATGCCCAACTCACTGAAGATTTCCAGGTAGGTGTTGTGTGCACGCCGGTACAGGTCGCCAATCTTGCGGTTGGCCGAGAAGGCCTTGGCGTAACCGGTGTTGGCGTAGTGCAGCGGGAAGGTCCCCGGCCCGGTGCCCAGTAGCGGGTTCTCGCGAATCATTTCGCTGCCGACCACGATGTAGGAGGCGCGTCGACCGAGGGAAGCGTCCTGGCTGCGGGCGCCGGCGCTGAGAATACTCAAGGACTTGATACGCTCGACGTAGCCGGCCGGCATTGCATAAATCGCCAGCGGGATCACGATCACCGCGCCCAGCATGGCAAAGCCCAAATGCCGGGGGCGGATGCGCGCCAGTTCGGTGCGGTAGTGCCAGACGCCAATCATCAGGCTGAGGAACAGCACCACCAGCCCTGAGCGCGACTCGGTCTTGGTCATGCCGCCCAGCAGCAAAATGAAGCAACCTGCCCAAAACAACCGGTGCAACATTTTTGGACTGCTGATCACCAGCCACAAAGCCAGTGGCACCGCGAACGCGATCAGCATGGCGAAGGCGTTCGGGTCTTCCAGCAGGCCGGCAGCGCGTCCCTGGTCCTGGTATTTGGCGGAGAACATCGCCAGCGCGCACGTCGCGGTCACGCTGAGCGTCACGAACCGGGCAAACAGGTCTATGTTCAATTCGCGACCGATCAGCAGCGTGATCACAAACAGGATCAGGCCGACACTGATTTCGCGCAGGTGACTCATTGACATGCCGAGGTTGTCGGTGAGCACCAGGCTGAGCAGGTATAAGGCGATGAACCACACGAGGTAGCGCCAGATGTTACTGCGCAGGCGCTCCGGGGGAATCTGGTGGATGGCCAGTTGCAGCATCAGGATCACGGCCAGCGATACGCCGATGAACTTGGTGCCGGAGAAAGCGTTTTCCTTGAAGAAACCTTCGAACGGCACCAGCACTGCAATCCCGAGCAAACCCCAGGTGGGTTTACGGTACAGCAGCGAAACACCAACCAGGCCCAGCACCGCAGCCGGTGCCAGAAACGGATAGGGGCTGGCCAGCAAACCAAGGCAGACCAGGGCGAGCAAACTGACGATCGAGAGTGGAAATATCACGCGCGAGCCTCCCGTGCAGTACGGATATAAAGCTGCGACCAGCGTTCAGCGAGAGCCTTGAGGTCGTAGCGATCCAGTTGCGTACGTCTTGCGTTGTCGATCAGCTCGTTGGCCAGCGCCGGGTCCGTCAGCAACGTACCGAGCTGGCGGGCGAGGGCGGTGCTGTCGGCGGGTGTCGCCAGCAGCCCGTTGTGCCGATGTTCCAGCACATCAGGAATGCCGCCGACGCCGAAGGCCACTACCGGCACCCCGGCTTGCATCGCTTCCAGCAGAATCATCGGCGTGCCCTCGGTGCGCGAGCTGATCACCAGCGCATTGAGTTGGCGCCACCACACGCTCATGTCGGTCTGATACCCCGGCAACGTGATGCGCGCCTGCAAACCTGCCGACTCAATGCGCGCTTGCAAGCTGTCGCGTTCCGGGCCGTCGCCGAGCATCACGGCGTCCAGTTGCGGGTGTTGCAGGCACAGCGGAATAAGCGCATCAAGAAAAAGATCGGGACCCTTTTCACTGCTCAGGCGCCCCACGTATCCGGCCAGCCAGCGCGGCCCTTCGGCGGTGTGCGAGCACAAACCGTTGGCCGCCGGCAGACCGTTGGGAATCACCTGCAGCTTGTCTGCGTGCACGCTCGCTTTACGGTGCAGCGCCGCGATGCTTTCGGCAACGCAGACCACGCGATTGACCGAGGCAGTGCGGCACAGCTGCAAACTCAACCAGGTATAAAACTTTTGCTTGCGACTGCGCGGCGTGAACCCGTGCTGCGTAATCACCAGCGGCAGGCGCAACAATGTCGCGCCGATCCAGCCAAACAACAGGCCTTTGAAATTGTGTGTATTGATCAGAGGCTTTTCAGCACACCGCTGACGCAAATGTCCCAGCAATTCCCTCAGCCCCGCGCAGCCCTGGCAGTCCACCGAGGCTTCGCGAAACCGCGCGATCAGGTCTGGCGGCGCATCAAGAAACAGCACCTGGTGCTGCCCCGGCGTCGCCAGGCAATGGTCCAGCAGCATCCGCTCAGCCCCATAGAAGCCGCCGCTGCTGAGCAAATGAATGATCGGCAGGGCGCTGGTGTGACGGTAGGCGCTGAGCGGGGCGTTCAATTGCGCACCCAGTGCGCAAAGCCACGCATGGAAATGCTTCTGTGTGGGTTGGACGGCAGCGTGTTTTGATCGTTGATCACCAGCAGCACTGGCAGGTCCAGCTCGTGGCTGATTTGCGCAGGATGCTTGAAGCGATGATCGAAGAACTCACGCACGTAGACCAACGCGATTGCCAGTAACAGGCCGGCCAGCAAGCCGAATGGAATGATCAGCATCGGTTTCGGAAACGCTGCTTCGGTCGGTTCGTACGGTGGGCTAAGTACACGGGCGTTGGACAGGTCGCTGTCCAGTGCGCGGGCGCTGCTGCTTTCGGCAAAACGCTGAGCGTAGGTGGAGAACGCCGCGTGCAGCGCGTTGATCTCGGTGTCCATCTGGCGCAGTTTGCTTTGCGTGACTTGCAACTGGTGGATGCGCTCCTTGAACTCGGCGATGCGTGCGGTTTTCTGCTCGATCACCGAGCTGACGATGGCGATGTCATTGGTGCGTTCCTGAATCCGGTTGCTCACCACTTTCAGGAATTGCTGGCGGGTGCGGGCAATTTGCTCGCGGGTCAGCAGCATCGGTTCACTGCCCGGCTGGAAAATCGCCAGGTCGTTCATGTAGCGGCTGACCTGGGTGGTCAGCGCCTCGCCCATCTGTTTGATTTCGCGATCTTCGAAGGCGACGTTGTCCACGGTGGTGGTGAAGGTGTAGGGGAAGGTGTAGTCGTTGAGTTTCGAGTCCTTGGCGGCGGCCAGGCTGGTTTTCAGGTATTCCAGCCAGCGTTGGCTTTGCAGCAGGCGATCGCGGAACAGGTTGAGCGCTTGCTCTTCGGTGTTGATGGCATTCAGGCGGAAGGTGATTTCTTCCTTCGGATCGGACGAGCCGACGCCTTGGAGCAGCCCCAGACGATTGCCTTCCAGGCCATCGAGGCGCACCTGGTATTGCATTTTCTTGGTTTCGTAGAAGCTCTGCGGCAGGTCGATCGATTGCAGGGCCTGACGGCTGGCCAGGTAGTTCTGCAACAGGGCGGCGACGAACTTGGTGCCTTGCGCCGGATCACCAAAGCTGTAAACGATGGAGATCACGTTGGAGCCTGGCAGCGTCTCGATTTTCAGGCTGTCCATGGCCTGTTCGGTGAGCGAATCCAGCGTGGTGTTACGCACCGGATCGGTCTCAAGCCCAAGCGCATCACGTGCCGGGTTGATCACCTTGGCGCGCAGCGGATTGACCACATAGCGGTTCAACGGCTCTGTCACCAGTTTGTTGAACGCGCTTGGCGGCGGTGTGTATCCGCCCTGTTCGCGCAAGTCACTGACGGTCTGCCGGATCAGGGCGGGGGAGCGGAGGATATTGCTCTCGGTTTCCATGTCCGCCAGAGACGGCGGAATGAACGAGGCGTTCTCCTGATTGAGGGACGTGGTGGCGTCGCCCTGCGAGAGTTTCTTGGACTGCACGATCACCTGGGCGGTGATATCGAAGCTCTGTTTGAGCATCAGCGGCAAGGCCAGCGCGATCACTGCAAAGACCAGGAAGACTCGCTTCACCAACTGCTTGTTGGCGAAGAAAATCCTGAAGAACTCATGCAGGTAGTTTTCCTTTGGATTCATGTCGGTTCACCTGAGAGTTAGTTGCTGTCACTGTCTTTTTTGTCGAGGCGATAGGCGAAGCTGAGGCCCACGCCCTGGAACAACACCACGTCTGCCAGTTGCCGCGCGAGTTCACCTGCGCTGGCCAGTCTGGTCTTGGGCACGAACAGCATGTCGTCCGGTTGCAGGTAGGCGATCTGCGACGCATCGCCCGACAGGGCCTGTTCGACGTCGTAGCGCTGCGCCTGAACCTGGTTGCCGTTGCGGCGCATGATCACCACCGAATCAAGGCGCGCCTTGATGTTGGTGCCACGGGCCAGGGTCAACGCTTCAAGTACCGACACCGGCCGGCGGATCGGATAAGAGCCGGGTTGGGCAACTTCGCCGAGCACGAAGATTTCGTTGCCGGCGGTGGATTTGAGCAGCACGTCCACACTCATCCGGCCCGGCAGTTCGGCGTAGCGTTTGTTGAGGAAGGTTTCCAGTTGATTGACCGTCATGCCTTGCAGCGGCACGGAGCCGATTTCCGGAAAGCTCGCATAACCGTCGGTGCCCACGGTGATCTCGCGGCTCATGCCGGTGGCGGGGTGGTTCAGTGCGCTTTTCAGGTTGGCTTCATTGCTCAGCGGGCTGATGACCTGCACCGACAACTGGTTGCGGTTAGGCTGGAACAGCTGTTTGCGTTGATAGGCGCGCTGGATTTCCTGACGCGCTTCTTCGCTGGTCAGCCCGGCGATTTTCACCGAGGTGTTGGCGCCGGGCAGTTCGATGGTGCCGTCCGGCAGCACCAGTTGGCTGCCGTTCAGCTGACTGGCCGCGGTAAAGTTCAGGCCGATCTGGTCACCGGACTGCACGCGGTAGGCGTCCGAACCGCTGGTGCTGATGCGGAAGATCACGTCCAGCACATCCTG
>JALYPE010000693.1 GCA_030856525.1 Pseudomonadota bacterium
CCAAAGGCAACCTGGTATTCACCGGTACCCCGGAGGGTTTCCTGCAGGCATTCAATGCCAGGACCGGCGAGAAAGTCTGGGAGTTTCAAACCGGATCCGGCGTGCTCGGCTCGCCCGTTACATGGGAAATGGACGGCGAGCAGTACGTGTCGGTGCTCTCCGGTTGGGGCGGCGCGGTGCCGCTGTGGGGCGGCGAAGTGGCCAAACGCGTGAAGGACTTCAACCAGGGCGGGATGCTCTGGACGTTCAAGTTGCCGAAAGAGCTGGTGGCCAAGCACTGATCAACCTGAAGCCGCCGCTCCCGCAATGGTTCTTGTGAAATCTACGACCAAATAACGAGAGTCCCCCTGCCAACGGCGCATTCGTCTGGCAGTCGGGGCTCTCTACTATCGGCTCATCGCCTGTTTGCCTGACAGGCTTCGACCAGACTGAGGCCCACCATGATCTACGCACAACCCGGTACGACCGGCGCCGTTGTTTCCTTCAAGGCGCGTTATGGCAATTTCATCGGTGGCGAATTCGTCGCCCCGGTCAACGGCGAGTATTTCACCAACACCTCACCGGTCACCGGTGAAGTGATCGCCGAATTTCCGCGTTCCAGTGCTGCCGACATCGAAAAGGCACTCGACGCTGCACACGCTGCGGCCGATGCCTGGGGCAAAACCTCGGCGCAGGACCGCTCCCTGGTGCTGCTGAAAATCGCTGACCGCATTGAACAGAATCTGGAAATCCTTGCCGTCACCGAGAGCTGGGACAACGGCAAGGCTGTACGCGAAACCCTTAACGCCGACGTGCCGCTGGCCGCTGACCATTTCCGTTATTTCGCCGGGTGCATTCGCGCGCAAGAAGGCGGCGCCGCCGAGATCAACGAGCTGACCACCGCCTATCATTTTCACGAACCATTGGGCGTGGTCGGGCAGATCATTCCCTGGAACTTCCCGCTGCTGATGGCTGCATGGAAGCTCGCGCCGGCGTTGGCTGCCGGCAACTGCGTGGTGCTCAAACCGGCCGAGCAGACGCCGCTGTCGATCATGGTCTTCGCCGAACTGATCGCCGATTTGCTGCCGGCCGGTGTGCTCAACATCGTCCAGGGTTTCGGTCGTGAAGCCGGCGAGGCACTGGCCACCAGCAAGCGCATCGCCAAGATTGCTTTCACCGGTTCCACGCCGGTGGGCGCGCACATCATGCATTGCGCCGCCGAGAACATCATTCCAAGCACGGTGGAGTTGGGCGGCAAGTCGCCGAACATCTTCTTCGAAGACATCATGAACGCCGAACCGCAGTTCATCGAAAAAGCGGCTGAAGGGCTGGTGCTCGCCTTCTTCAATCAGGGCGAAGTCTGCACCTGCCCATCGCGCGCGCTGGTGCAGGAATCCATCTACGAGCCGTTCATGGCCGAAGTGATGAAGAAGATCGTCAAGATCAAACGCGGCAATCCGCTGGACACCGACACCATGGTCGGCGCCCAGGCGTCGGAACAGCAATACGACAAGATACTTTCGTATCTGAAAATTGCTCAGGAGGAGGGCGCCGAGCTGCTCACCGGCGGCGCGGCAGAGCGTCTTGAGGGCGACTTGTCCAGTGGCTATTACATCCAGCCGACGCTGCTCAAGGGCCACAATAAAATGCGCGTGTTCCAGGAAGAAATCTTCGGCCCGGTGGTGGGCGTCACCACCTTCAAGGACGAAGCCGAAGCCCTGGCAATCGCCAACGACAGCGAGTTCGGCCTCGGCGCCGGCCTGTGGACCCGCGACATCAACCGCGCCTACCGCATGGGTCGCGCCATCAAGGCGGGTCGTGTCTGGACCAACTGCTACCACCTGTACCCGGCGCACGCCGCGTTTGGCGGTTACAAGAAGTCCGGCGTCGGGCGTGAAACCCACAAAATGATGCTCGACCATTATCAGCAGACCAAAAACCTGCTGGTGAGCTACGACATCAACCCGTTGGGCTTTTTCTGATACCGGAATAAGCAGCGATCCCTGTGGGAGCGGGCTTGCTCTGGGCGGCATCCCGACGAAAGCGGTGTGTCAGTCAACATGGATGTTGAATGTCAGTCCGCCATCGCGAGCAAGCCCGCTCCCACAGTGGATTTGGGTTGCCACACAGATGTGGTCAACCCGGCATCAAGCTCAAGTCGCTTCCGGCGCCTGCTGCGCCCGACGCACATCAGGCTGCTTCCACGAATCCGCTGCGCTTTCTTCGATCGCTTGCTGAATCGCCCGCTTGCGCGCTTCTTCGGCACGGCGGCTGAAGAACCACACCAGGAACGTCATCAGCGACACCGCCAGCAGAATCAGGCTGGCCACGGCGTTGCTCTCCGGCTTCACGCCCAGACGCACCGCCGAGAA
>JALYPE010000698.1 GCA_030856525.1 Pseudomonadota bacterium
GTGGTGCCACTGGAGCTGCCAGGTTTCGGCAACAATCCTGAAGGCCCGTGCGAAGACCTTAGCGCTTACGCCCAGGCGTTGCTGACGGCGACGGTCAAGGACAGCGCGATTATTGCGGTCGGGGTCAACGCGTTGCTGGTGCTGCATGCCCTGCAACGCGAGCCCGGGCACTTTTGCCGCAGCGTTTTGTTGGCGCCGGTGGGGGCTTTTCTGTGGCAGAGACGGCTGCCGGCGTTGATGTCGCCGCTGCCGATTCGCAAGACCATTCACTGGCTGCTGTCGAATAAGCCCGCGCTGTTTGCGCACAAGTTTTCCAACCAGACCTGGACGCCCGCGCAGTATCAACGCATGGGCGCCGGGTATGCACGTTGTCGCGCATTTGTGCCGTACTGGGACTTGGTGCGCGCTGACACCGCGCTGCCATTGCTGGAGTGGATCACCGATCCGATCGAGCTGGTCTGGGGTGATCAGGACAACGTGCTGGGTATTGAACAGGCCGCCGCATGGTCGGCCATTCTGGCCCGCGCTGATCTGAGCGTGAGCCTGAAAGCCGGTTGGGGGCATTACCCGTGGATCGACTCGCCGGCCGAATTCGCCGAGTGGCTGGAGTCGGGCGAGCGCGGATTCGTCGCTCATACCAAAGGTGGTCGGTTGCGCCTTGCCGAGTTGGCCGGGCAAGCGGTGCCGCCAGCGCTGTCACTCAACGCGTGTGATGATCCACGTTTGCCGGCGTTCCTTGCGAGCCAACCGAACGCTACATGGGCGGTGCGTTCCTCCAGTTATGGCGAGGATCAAGCCGATGCGGCGAATGCCGGTTTGAGCACCACGTTCCTGCGTGAACCCACTCACAACGTGCCGGCGCGCATTGCCCAATTGTGCGCGGCGGGCGTTGAAGAGGTGGTCGTGCAGCGCTTCATTACGCCGCAGCTGTCCGGCATCGCTTTCGTCCGTCACCTGTCGGTGGAACTGGAATGGGTGCAAGGGCATCTCGAGTCGCTGGCCGATGGTCAGGTGAGTCCTGAACGCGCGGTTATTTCCCGGCTTGGTGGCTCGTGGAGCGGCGACAGCTTCAAGCCTTCACACGGGTTGACCGCTGACCTGCTGTGGGACTTTCTACAAAACGTTCTGCGGTTGTTTCACTACGTGGCGGGTGACGTTGAGTGGGCCTGGGACGGCGCTCAGCTGTGGCTGTTGCAATACCGGCCGATCAGCGATTACGGCTGGCGTCGTCACCTGACGGCCGCCAACATCGCCGAGATCCTGCCGCCACAGCCAAGCGTCCTGGTGGAGTACGCACAAAGGCGTGCAGCGGCCAGTATTCCGGCGATCATGGCGCGTTGGGATTCGCGGGTGTTGCAGGATAACGAGCCGTTCACCGCGGTGTTTGGCGGCGCGTCGTACATCAACAACGATCTGTTTCTGGCGCGGCTGGCCGACTGGGGCATTTCCGCCAGCAGTTACGCCGGTGAGGTGGGCGGTGCGACGCCGCCGCTGCCTTGGCGACCGCTGCGTCTGCTGCGTTCGCTGCCCTTGTTTTTGCGCATGCAACGCATCGCGCGAGGGCAGTTGCTGACGCTGGAAAAGCAGTTGCGCCGCTTTGACGAAGAACTGTCCGGGCTGATCGCACAAGGTGCCAACGGCCAACAACTGGCGGATTGGTTCACGCGGTTCTATGTGTTCGTGGTGCAAGGCAACCTGTGCATCGCCACTGCGTTGGCCAGCAGTGGCGGCGACCTGATGGGCCGTCCGCCGACGGCTTACGACGACCTTGATAACAGCCCGCATCGACTGCCCTGGGAAACCGAACCCGCCACGCCGCGCCCGGCCCTGACGGATCTGCCATTACAGGCGTTTCCTCAATGGTCGGGCCTTGTCCGTTTGGCCCATTCGACCGGACTGCCGGGCCTGCGCGGTTATTACCTGCAAGTGCGCGAGTGGTACCGCGACAACCTGATGCGGGTGTTCTTCCGCCTGCACCACGCCATGCCGATGGCCGACCGCACGCATTGGTTTGCATCGCATCCAGACAGTCGAACCCGCGTCGGAAGCTTCTGGCAGGACGGCCGCGAAGGCACCGAGCAAGCCACCGGTTTCATGATTTATCCGGGGCAGGTGCAAGGCATTCTCGGCGACGATATTTTGCTCGAAGACACGCTCGATCCGGGCCGCCACGCGCATTACCAAAATGCGCGGGCGGTGATAGCGCGCATGGGCGGGCGCTTGTCCCATGGCTCGACCTTGTTGCGCGAGTTGCGCAAACCTTCGGCAGTATTGCCTCAGGTCGATGTCGCATGGCTGGGGTGTGAGGTGCTGTATCGCGATGGTGAGTTGACGTTGGTGCGATAGTTTCGAGAGCGAATTATTGATCGCCGACAGAGACTGGCAATCATCAGTTGCAAACTGACTTTGCAGTCATTGACAGCAAAAACTACTCTATCTTCTTCAAATACGAGTCGATAGTGCCGTCACTCACTGAAGCCGCTACACTGCCGCCCGCCGTTCATTTTCCTCTAGAGGCTGCACGCATGAAATTTCGTTTTCTTCTGTGGATGCTGAGTCTGTTGATGGGCAAGGCCAGCCGCACTAATCCTGCATTTCAGCAGCAGCTGGGTGACAAGGAGTTAGTGTTTCAGCTTCAAACCCTGGACGGGAAAGTGGCGCGGCATTTCTTTGTGAAGGATCAGCGCATCACCAGCAAATCGGGCGTGTACCCCGAGCCGGCGTTCGCGATCGCGTTCAAGGATGCGGCGTATGGCTTCGCGACGATGCAGGCGAAGAACAAGCAGCTGGCGTTTATGACGGGCATTCAGGACAAGTCGATTCAGATCAAGGGCAACCCGGCGCTGGTGATCTGGTTTCAGGGGTTGACCAAGTATTTGAAACCGCGCAAGGCGAAGCCTAAGGCGTAGGTGCTGCGGGACGCTTCCAAAGCAGCGGGCCTAGTTAATTATCAGCCTCAGGAGGTTCATGGGCGTCGAGTGACTGGGTCCGGTAAGTCCTATAGATCTTCTGGACTTCGGGGTTGTCCATGTTCTCGTAACTAATGTCTTCCTTGTCCAGGCCGTCCAGTCCTCTGATGCCACTGATGGTTTCTGGCCACTCGTCACGACTGGTTATATCGATCACGAACGGGTTGAGGTAGTTATCGAGGTGTCTTTCGCGAGGCTCGCGGATTTCGTCGCTAAGGGCCCGAAGGTACGCATCCTTGGTAGTCCTTGACCAGTCGATAGCGAATTCGGCTCGGTAGCAGAGCTCCATGAAGACCAGCAGGATTGTCCGCCCGTTGCCGTCCAGGAAGGGGTGTGCGAAAGCCAGCTGGCCCATTACCCCGCCCGGGTGGTCTCTGAAGTGTTTCTTGTCGGCGGCAAGCTTCAGCGCGTAGTCGACGGACATCTTGATGGAGTCCGGGCGCTCGAAGACGGTGCTTCGGGGATCGTTGTGAGAACCCTTGAAGACTGCCAGGTGAGGGACAAGCTCGTTCCTGTCTTTACCGGCCCAGTGATAAAAGCCGGAGAACAGAATTTCGTGAACGTTAAGTACTGCCTGGTAATCGATTGGATTTTTTTTCGCCAGATAGGCAAGTGCGTCTTCGATGCTCAATTCGAAAGAAAGGTGTTCTGACTCTTTTACTTCGGTGGGATCTTTGAGCTGCAGCGAATTTTGAAGGTATCCCGATGTAT
>JALYPE010000755.1 GCA_030856525.1 Pseudomonadota bacterium
GGGAAATCCCTCTCTAAATTCCGATTCAGTAGTGTGGTATTTCCCTAATGAAAGTGTTGAAAGGTCAGGACATCCTGGCGCTTGGTTTTATGACGTTTGCCCTGTTCGTCGGGGCTGGCAACATTATCTTCCCACCTATCGTCGGTTTGCAGTCCGGACCTCATGTCTGGATGGCGGCGTTGGGCTTCCTGATCACCGCAGTCGGTCTGCCGGTGATCACTGTGGTGGCGTTGGCGAAAGTCGGCGGTGCGATGGACGCGCTTAGCAGCCCGATAGGCAAGGTGGCCGGCGGTGTGCTGGCGGCCGCGTGCTATCTGGCGGTAGGCCCGCTGTTCGCCACACCGCGCACGGCGACCGTGTCATTCGAAGTCGGTCTGGCGCCGCTGACCGGCGAAAGCCCTTTGGCGCTGTTCCTTTATAGCGCCGTGTACTTCCTGCTGGTGTTCTTCATTTCTCTGTATCCAGGTCGTTTGCTGGATACCGTAGGACGTTTCCTCGCGCCGCTGAAGATTATCGCCCTGGCGATGCTCGGCATTGCGGCGTTCGCGTTGCCGGCCGGTGATATCGGCGTGGCGACGCCGGAATATGTCGCAGCACCTTTTTCCCAAGGCTTCATCAATGGTTACCTGACCATGGATACCCTCGGCGCACTGGTGTTCGGCATCGTCATCGTCAATGCCATTCGCTCGCGCGGTGTCGAGTCGCCGGCGCTGATTACCCGCTACGCGATCATCGCCGGGCTGATTGCCGGCGTCGGTCTGGCGCTGGTGTATGTCAGTCTGTTCCGTCTGGGTTCGGGCAGCCATGAAGTGGCGGCTGGTGCTACCAACGGCGCGGCGGTATTGCATGCCTACGTGCAGCACACCTTTGGCTCTTTGGGCAGCGGTTTCCTCGCGGTCCTGATCTCCCTGGCGTGTCTGGTGACGGCGGTCGGTCTGACCTGTGCGTGCGCCGAATACTTCAGTCGGGTGTTGCCGCTTTCCTACAAGACGCTAGTGGTTATCCTCGCCGCGTTTTCCCTGCTGGTCTCTAACCTCGGCCTGACCAACCTGATCGCCTTCTCGATCCCGGTGCTGACGGCGATCTATCCGCCGTGCATCGCGCTAGTGGCTCTGAGCTTCTGCAAGGATTTTTGGAACGAGCAGACGCGCATTGTCGGCCCGGTGATGCTGGTGTCATTCATCTTCGGCCTGATCGATGCGCTCAAGGGCGCAGGGCTGGCAGGCTGGATGCCGGCGCAACTGACCCAGCTGCCGCTGAGCGAGCAAGGCCTGGCCTGGCTGGTGCCCTCGGTGATGACGCTGGTGGTGGCGGTGATCTGTGATCGTCTGCTAGGCAAGCGCGAAGAAGCCTTGGCTTAAGCCGCATTCGGCCCGTCACAAGCGGGCTTGAGCTGCTCTCAGCAAAAAAACGAAATGCCCCGTATCAATCGATACGGGGCATTTTTTTTGCGCTTGATGCAGTGTCTTTCCCTTGAGCTAACGTCGAACCACCGCCTGAACCTTGTAGGAGTGAGCCCTGCTCGCGATAGTGGTATTACAGTCAACACAGAGGGTGAATGTTCGGCCGCTGTCGCGAGCAGGCTCACTCCTACAGGTAATATGTACTGCGCATTTACATCACAAGGACCCGCATGTCGTTCATCCAAGCCAACCTGATCCACATTCTCGCCGCCGTCTGGTTCGTCATTTGCTGGGGTGGCTATACCCGTTATGCAACGTGGAAAGGCCGCGATACGGCATGCCTGGCCAGTGTTCTGCACCTGTATCGGGAGGACTGGATGCGCCGCATGCTGCTGCGCGACAACCGCATCGCTGATGCCAGCGTTGTCGGCAACCTCGAACGCAATGCCTCGTTCTTCGCCTCCAGCACATTGATCATTCTGGCCGGTATTCTGACCGTGCTGGGCGCGTCCGAACGTGCGGTGTCCTTGCTGGCAGATATCCCCATGGTGCAGCAGGCGTCCCAGGGCATGTCGGAGATCAAGCTGTTGTGCCTGGCGCTGGTGTTCGTCTATGCGTTCTTCACCTTCAGTTGGTGCATGCGTCAGTACAACTTCGCGGCGATTCTGATCGGCTCGGCGCCGATGGTCGGTGAGCGTCATGTGTCCGAGCAGGAGCGTAAAGCCTTCGCCGCACGTGCCGCGCGCGTCATCTCCATGGCGGCCAACCAATTCAACTTCGGCCTGCGTGCTTATTACTTCGGCATGACCATGCTGGCCTGGTTCGTCAGTCCGTGGCTGTTCATGCTGATGAGTGCTGGCGTCGTGCTCGTGTTGTACCGCCGCGAGTTTCACTCCGATGTGCTCGACGTGATGGTGTATACACCTACAGAGGCACCTTTGCCTGACGCAAACAAAGAGGCTGTTTGATGAGTATTCCGTTCTGGTGTGTGTTTGTTAGTGCATTGCTGATCTATGTGGCCCGCATGCCGGTGGCCAAGGCCATGAAAGAGCAGGGCGGTTATAACAATCACCTGCCACGCCAACAACAGGCACAACTGACTGGCTTCGGTGCACGCGCGTTGGCGGCGCATCAAAATAGTATCGAAGCGTTCATCCTGTTTGCAGTGGGGGTCTTGATGGCCCATACCACGCAAACGGCGGGATGGTTGATTGATACGCTGGCGATCATCTTTGTGGTATCGCGAATTATCTACCTGCTGTGCTATTGGGCCGATCTGGCCTGGCAGCGCAGTCTGGTGTGGGTGGTCGGACTAGTGTGTTCGCTGTTGTTGATGATTAGTCCGACTTTTAGAACTATTTTGCTCTAAGCCCTACTTCAAAAAATGCAGAAAAAAGAAAACCCGCACTTGGCGGGTTTTCTTTATCACGCTAAAAACTGTATTAGTTCTTAGGTGCTTCTTCTTTTGCTGCCGCTTCGTTCGATTCGGCCTGAGCTTTGGCAGCTTCGGCGTTTTCTTTCGCAGCGTCGTTCACTTTATCCTGAGCTTTGTTCATATCCTGCTGAGCCTGCTCAGCATGTTCGTTGGCATCTTGAGCTTTGTCCTCGGATTTTTTATCGCAGGCAGCGAGACCGAGGGAAGCGGTCAACATCAAGGCAATAGCAAAAGTCTTACGCATGGGGTGGATCTCCTTATGGAAAATATCTACTGGCCTTTCGAGCACGGCCCTTCCGGTTAAGTTCCTCAATTTGTTCAGATATATAAGATTGTTTTTCAGTGGAACTTTTGCCGCTTGGCATGTTGCTTATTATCGACTCTAACGAGAATGGTTATCATATGTCCGAGAGCCCCGTTTTTGAGCGTGCGACACGGTTCCTGTCGGCGTTGCGGCACTGTCAGGTGCTTGGGTTGCGTGTACACAGCGCCAGCACTGAAGGACTGACAGTGGTCCTTCCGTACAGCGAAAAAATTGTCGGCAACCCGCAAACCGGGGTGATTCATGGCGGGGCGTTGACGTCGTTGATGGACACGGCGTGCGGCATGTCGACCTTGTGTGTACTGGCCGAATTCGAAGTGTGCCCGACCCTCGATTTGCGCATCGACTACATGCACGCCGCCCAACCCCATAAAGATGTGTACGGATTCGCTCAATGCTATCGGGTGACCACCGACGTGATCTTCGCTCGCGGTTTCGCCTACCAGGACGATCCCGAGCAACCCATCGCACATGTAGTGGGTACATTCATGCGCATGGGCAAAGCCATTAAGGGCACTAAAGGGTTTGGCGGCGCCATCGCCGGGGGCGCGCAATGACCGATACGCTCAAGGAGCAATTGCAACAGGCCCACGCGCAGGGCGACTACGCACCGCTGCTGCAGATGATTCCCTACGCCGGGCTAATTGGCATCGAATGCTCGCGGGTCGGCGACGAGCTGCTGTTTCGCCTGCCCGCCAACAAGGACAACATTGGTAATCCCATCTTGCCGGCGATCCATGGTGGTGTGATCGCCGGGTTCATGGAGTTGGCCGCCGCCCTGCATTTACTGATTTCCACCGGTTCGCCGGGCGTGCCGAAAATCATCGACTTCTCCCTGGACTATCTGCGTGCCGGGCAATTTCGCGACACCTGGGCCCGCTGTCAGGTCTGTCGCCAGGGGCGGCGCGTGGCTAACGTGGCGGTGACAGCCTGGCAAAGCGTCGAATCGGAGCCCATTGCTACCGCTCGCGCACATTTCAAAATAGAAGAGCCCTTGAAATCCTGATCTCAGCCCCCAACTTTGATGACAACCCGCCGCCGACCCTGAAGGTCGCGGCCACTGCCATCTGATTGGAGTTTGATGACCATGAGTGTGGAAACTCAAAAGGAAACCCTGGGCTTCCAGACCGAGGTGAAGCAACTGCTGCACCTCATGATCCATTCGCTGTATTCCAACAAGGAAATTTTCCTTCGCGAATTGATCTCGAACGCCTCTGACGCTGTCGACAAATTACGTTTCGAAGCACTTTCCAAGCCTGAGCTGCTGGAAGGTGGTGCCGAGCTGAAAATCCGCGTGAGCTTCGACAAGGACGCCAACACCGTCACGCTTGAAGACAACGGCATCGGCATGAGCCGCGAGGACGCAGTCACCCATTTGGGCACCATTGCCAAATCGGGCACTGCTGATTTCATGAAAAACCTCTCCGGCGATCAGAAAAAGGATTCGCACCTGATCGGTCAGTTCGGTGTCGGTTTCTATTCCGCTTTCATCGTCGCCGACAAGGTTGACGTGTTCAGCCGTCGTGCCGGCCTCGCCGCGAGCGAAGGCGTGCACTGGTCGTCCAAAGGCGAAGGCGAGTTCGAAATTGCCACTGTCGAGAAAGCCGATCGTGGTACTCGCATTGTCCTGCACCTGAAATCCGGCGAAGACGAATTCGCCGATGGCTGGCGCCTGCGCAACATCATCAAAAAGTACTCCGACCACATCGCGCTCCCGATCGAGCTGCCGAAAGAAGTCGCCGCTGCCGAAGGTGAAGAGCAACCTGCCGCCGAATGGGAAACCGTCAACCGCGCCAGCGCGCTGTGGACCCGTCCTCGCACCGAAGTGAAGGACGAGGAATATCAGGAGTTCTACAAGCACGTCGCCCACGACTTCGAGAACCCGCTGAGCTGGAGCCATAACAAGGTCGAAGGCAAGCTGGAATATTCCTCGCTGCTGTACGTACCGGCCCGCGCTCCATTCGATCTGTACCAGCGTGAAGCGCCGAAAGGCCTGAAGCTGTATGTGCAGCGCGTATTTGTCATGGACCAGGCCGAGTCGTTCCTGCCGCTGTACCTGCGCTTCATCAAAGGTGTGGTGGATTCCAACGACCTGTCGCTGAACGTGTCGCGGGAAATCCTGCAGAAAGACCCAATCATCGACTCCATGAAGTCGGCGCTGACCAAGCGTGTACTCGACATGCTGGAAAAACTGGCGAAGAACGAGCCTGAGCAGTACAAGAGCTTCTGGAAAAACTTTGGCCAGGTCATGAAAGAAGGCCCGGCTGAAGATTTCGCCAACAAAGAAAAAATTGCCGGCCTGTTGCGTTTCGCATCGACCAGCGGTGAAGAAGGCGAGCAAGTGGTGGGTCTGGCCGATTACCTGGCACGTGCCAAGGAAGGTCAGGACAAGATTTACTACCTCACTGGCGAAACCTACGCGCAGGTCAAAAACAGCCCGCACCTGGAAGTCTTCCGCAAGAAAGGCATCGAAGTGCTGCTGATGACCGACCGCATCGACGAGTGGCTGATGAGCTACCTCAGCGACTTCGATGGCAAGAGCTTTGTCGACGTGGCTCGCGGTGATCTGGACCTGGGCAATCTGGACTCGGAAGAGGACAAGAAGGCCGCGGAAGAAGTCGCCAAGTCCAAGGAAGGTCTGGTTGAACGTCTGAAAACCGCACTGGGCGATTCTGTCGCTGAAGTGCGGGTTTCGCACCGTCTGACCGATTCCCCGGCGATTCTGGCCATTGGCGAACAGGACCTGGGCATGCAAATGCGCCAGATCCTCGAAGCCAGCGGGCAGAAGGTTCCGGAATCGAAGCCGATCTTCGAATTCAACCCGGCTCACCCGCTGATCGAGAAACTCGACAACGAGCAGAGTGAAGAACGCTTCGGCGACCTCTCGCACATCCTGTTCGATCAGGCGGCGCTGGCCGCTGGCGACAGCTTGAAAGACCCGGCCGCCTACGTGCGCCGTCTCAACAAGCTGCTGGTTGAGTTGTCGGTGTAAACGCACCGTAAGAAAAAACCCGCTTCGGCGGGTTTTTTTTTGGCCTGAAAGCGGCCGATCGCAATCCTC